>CAZUAM010000005.1:0-30662 GCA_964618095.1 uncultured Planctomycetaceae bacterium
CGGTTATGAATTACCAATCATGAGTCGGCGCGCGCAAAGTGCAGAATGCACCCGGTCCCCTCGGTGAGCCGCCGCTCGATGTAGAAAAAGCCTCGATGTAGAAAAAGTGATGGCGCCCTCGATGCTCGATCGTGCAGAAATCCGCCAGCCGGCCGCCGATCGGCCGGAACCTCTTCTTGATGACGTCGATCGGTGGGTGTCGGTAGAGTTCCAGCCGCATCTCGGCCAGCTTCTTCTCGAAATCGAGGATGGTCGTGCCCATAGCGTCCTGCTGGCCTTCGGCCGTTTGCTGTGCGCAGGCTCCCTGCTTCCCGCCGAGACCTTGGGTTCCCAGAAACGTGGCGGCCGAAGTTGCCGCCAGGCGAATGGCATCGCGCCGCGAATAGCCGCGGTCAGGCGTCGACCAGCAGGGCCAAATCAGGGTCGATCGAGCCGGAATGTACGCCAAGTGCGCTGGATTCTGCGCCACCCGCCAGGACCGATTGTCCCAAACCCTTTTTGCCACAACCACTCAAAGAATCCGGCTCGATTCCCGCCGCCTCCACAGACCATGGGGGACGGGTCCGCAGAATGGACCTGTCCCCTTTTCATCGTTCGAGAACAAGGAAAGGAATTCCCCGTTACCGTAAACGCTTTGCGATCGCCAGCAAATCTTCGGCGAGCAGGCTCAGAAACGGGCACCTGTTGATCGCTGATTGCGGGTCTACTTCGAGAAACAGATTCTTCGCGTGGACTGTCTTCTTATATCTGCCGCCCAGAATCCTCTTGAGGAACCTCGCTGGGGGCTCCTTGAAGTTGACTTGTTCCGGCGGCCTTTTCTTAATCTGGTCACGCACTTCTGCAGGCCAACGTTCGGGATACGCCAACAGCCATGCTTCAACTTCGTGCACGGCGAAATGCTGGCGAAAGCGAGCCCCGAACTGGGAGGGAACAAGGTGTCGAATGTACCGTCGTGCGGCGTACACCTTCTGCCTAATTGAGCCGTGCTTCGACAAATCGATGTGATGGCTCGGAATATCGTACAAGTCGACTAGTCCGACCACAAAGTTGGCTCGCTCCTCACGGAGGTAGAGTTCGAGGATCTTCGGCAACTCGTCAAGGAAGTTGCTCACTCCCTGGAACTTGACTGCCGTGATCCCGACTTTAGACTTGTCGGGAAGCTGTGGATCGAGCCACCTATGAAAGAAGGTCGGCAACGTACGCTCGGTGTCTCCCTCCACGAACAAGGCAATCCGCCGTGTCATTCCGACTCCCCTAATCACTCACGTCGCCCTGCGCGTCGATTGGCAGATTCGACATCGCCTCGTCCTCCGACGGCATGTCCTTGAATCGATCCTCCAAGTCGTTGACCGGCTCAACACTGGGCAGCGCCAACGCCTCCAGGTCGCCACGCGTAAACATGTGTCCCAGCCTGTATTGCTCTAGCCACCTGCCAAGCATTTGCGACTCCAGTTCGTAGAGATGCGTTTCTCCGTCTTCCCAGTGGCAAAGGGTAACATGAGGCGATAGCGCCGTGAACGCGTCGAGGAATTCGGGGGAATGACTTGTCAAGATTAGTTGGGTCCGCTGCGAAGCATCTGCGGCATACTCGGCGATGATGGGGAGCATACTCGGGTGCAGGCCCACTTCCGGTTCGTCGATAGTAATCAAGGGTGCGGGCTCCGGATGAGACAACACGGTCAGCAGAAACAGAAACCGCAGGGTCCCGTCGGACAGATCGGCACCGGCATGTGGCTGACTGCTCGATTTCCATTGAACGGCAAGCTGGATCTGCTGCGCCGCCGCCGGCTGAAACGCGAGTCGTTGATAGTCCTCACCGAAGCCGGCCTTCATGCCCTCATCGACACGGTTCCTGAACTGCGGATTACCCTCGTACAACGTGTGGAGAACCGTCACCAGGTTGCTACCATCCGGTTCCAACTTCTTGGAAAGTTGCGTCGTCGCCGGTCTCCGCATCATAGAGCCGCGTTCGGCGTGAACGTCATGATGCACGGTCCAGCCTTCCAGTGCGTGCCTTGCCAACGTAGGGATACGAGTCGGTAGATCGGTGATCTGGTGGGAAAGCAGCGACTCGCTCTCGTAGCGGTCGGGATTCGCGACACACTCCCTTTTCCGCTTAACGAGCCCTCCCAACCGCTCATCGCGCACGAATACTCGGTGCTTCTCCCGTTTGAAAATCCAATACGGGGCGGTCTCCTCGCCGTGCTCGAACTTGTACCAGTTCCCCAAAGAGTCTTTCGCGATCTCGTAGCCACTGCCGCCGCCGAACTGAGCCAACTCGAAGTCCAGGGTCAACGCATCTTTGATCCGGTCGCTAGGTGAATCCACGGGATCGATGCGCATCTTCCAACCGCAGGATCCGGGCTGGTAGTCCCACAGTATCGGAACAATCCCACCCTCATCGGAGATCGTCTTCTCCAATTGCCCTTGAGCGACACTGGAAATGAGTTCCAGGCACCGGATCAGATTGGATTTTCCGCTTGCATTGGGGCCGACCAAGAGGTTCAACCGCTGCGGGTGCCAATCGACTTTCCTCAGCGACCGGAAGCCAAATACACTCAGTTCTTGAATGGCCATCACCACACCCACGAGGTCAATGGGATTGCTTGGCTCTGATTCGCCCTTTTGCCATTCTATGACGCTTGTGAGTTTCCTCAATGGCCAAGGGGCGGGAAAAAGGAGGCGGCAGTCGCTATGGCCGCAAGATTCACGGGCCGATTTGCTGGAAATCCGGATCAGACGCTGTACCTTTGCGCTTTTTTGAACCCTCAGACAATTAGTTCCGCAGGGTGGGATAGAGCCCCACGGACCCTGCGAGGGAACCCGATAAACAATCAAGAGCGTCGCAAGGCAACAAGTTCCGGATGCCGGATATCGTACATTCGCCGGTCCGTCAAGGTCACCAGACGGCGTGCTACACTCAGCAGCGGCCAGAAGACGTTCTGCTGAGGAGAGGCGTTTTTCATACGATCCGATTCCAAAAAGCGTGATCCTCAGGGGCCGTCTCCGGTGCTGGTAAGTGGAGTTGGGTCGGCAAGGGGTGCCGGGATTGAGCCGCACCGCCGGCGTTGGTACACTGGTCGAAAGGAGTTACAGGCCCGCCGGCTGAATCCTGATGTCGTAGAGCATGGGGCTGTAGCGACAGTGGACGGTTGCGGGTGAGCTGACCGTTTGCCAGGGGAGCTTGTCTTCCCCTGATCGGCAGCGGCGGGCGAGCCGCCGCCGGCACCCCACCTTTCAAGCCGGGCGCAACCAAACACTGGGCGGCGGGACGTTTGCCGAGCCAGATCCCCAGGGAGAAACGGCCATGACAGAACAACCTTCCCCAGCCGCCGTCGGGTCTTCGAGGACCTCGACCTGCCGGACGCTCGCGCTGGCCGTGATGCGGATCGCGATCGGCTGGCACTTCCTGTACGAAGGCGTCGTCAAGCTGCTCGACCCGGGGTGGACCGCGGCCGGGTATCTCCAGACCAGCACGGGGCCGCTGGCCGGCCTTTTTCGCTGGCTGGCTTCCGACTCCACCAGGCTGGAAGTGGTTGACCAGTTGAACACCTGGGGGCTGATCCTCGTGGGGGGCTGCCTGATGATGGGGTTGCTGACGCGGTTTACGGCCGCCTGCGGGATTGCATTGCTGGGGTTGTACTACCTGGCGCAGCCACCGCTGTTCGGATCCGCCGCGCCGGGGACGGCCGAGGGCCACTACTTGTTTGTCGACAAGAATCTCGTGGAGCTGTTGGCGCTGTGCGTGGTGGCGGTCTTCCCGGCCAGGACCTTCGGCCTGGATGGGATTCTCTGGAGCTGGCGGAGGAAACGCCGGGAGAAGGGACCCCAAGCCGCCGCATCGGGGCAGGAGAACAAGGCCGGGCAAAGTCCCATTCCTGGCCGGCTCTCCCGGCGGCAGGTGTTGGCGGGTTTGACCGGCGTGCCTTTTCTCGGCGGGCTGGTGCTGGCCGTGCTGCGGAAGCACGGCTGGGAGAGCCACGAAGAGACCATACTCGATGCCGTCACCGGAGCCAGCAAGACGTACGAGTGGACGGAGCTCGACGAGCTCGAGGGCAAGATTCCGCACGGGCAAATCGGGGACGTGAAGCTCAGCCGGGTGATCCTGGGCGGGAACCTGATCGGCGGCTGGGCCCACGCCCGCGACCTGATCTACGTCTCCAAGCTGGTCAAGGCCTACCACCGGACCGAGAAGATCTTCGAGACGTTTCGGCTGGCCGAGGCCTGCGGCGTGAACACGATCCTGACCAATCCCCTGCTCTGCGAGGTGATCAACGCCTATTGGAAACGCGGGGGAGGCGAGATCCAGTTCATCTCCGACTGCGGCGGCGACGACCTCCTGGAGATGATTCGGAAGTCGATCGACAACGGGGCCTGCGCGTGCTATATCCAGGGCGGCGTGGGAGATCAACTCGTGGCGGAAGGGAAATTCGACCTGATCGCGAAGGCGCTGGAGCTGATCCGCCTGGGCGGTCTGCCGGCCGGGATCGGCGGCCACAAGCTGCGGACGATCACCGCCTGCGTGGAGAAGGGCCTCAAGCCCGACTTCTGGATGAAGACGCTTCACCATACCGACTACTGGTCGGCCCAGATCGAGCAGCAGAACGACAACATCTGGTGTGAAGAGCCGGAAGAGACGGTTGCCTTCATGAAGGATCTCAAGCAGCCGTGGATCGCCTACAAGGTGCTGGCGGCCGGGGCAATCGACCCCAAGGTCGGGTTCAAGTACGCCTTCGAGGGCGGCGCCGACTTCATTTGCGTGGGGATGTACGATTTCCAGATCGTCGAGGACGTGAACATTGCCCTGGACGTCCTGGGCGGCAACCTCAGACGCAAACGTCAGTGGCTGGCCTAAATCAGCGTGCAGAATTCCGCAAGAAGCCGGGCCCCTTTTCCCGCTGGCGGCTTACAATTTGAGCCCACATGAACTTCGTTCGCCCTCAAGGGTGAAAACCCTCACCCCGGCCCTCTCCCAGAGGGAGAGGCGGCTTGTTCTCGTAGGAGTTATTACGGCAACGAATGCGGCGGGAGACACGAGTGTCGGAACTGCACTGCCTGATCGTACACACCCCGAAATTCAACAACTACTACAAGCCCATCGGCCACTTCATGTGGGTAAACTACATGCCGATGGGCCTGCTCGGTCTGGCCGATTATCTCGATCAGAACGGGTTTCGCTGTAGGGTCCTCCACCAGGGCGTCGAGTGGATGAACGACCGGTCATGGCGGCTTGAAGACGCCCTTGGGTCTGTTGCCCCGCCACTTATCGCACTTTCCCTCCACTGGCATCACCAGGCCTATGACGTGATCGAGACGTGCAAGAGAATCCGCGCGCTTCGTCCCGGAGCCTGTATTGCCCTGGGAGGCTATACGGCGAGCTTCTTCCACGACGAACTCGTGCGGGACTACGATTGCATCGACGCGGTTGTGCGAGGGGACGGCGAGGTGCCGCTGCTTGAGCTGGCAAGACATCTGACGGAAGGAAAGAGGGATCTCAGCAACGTCCCTAACCTCACATGGAGAAACTCGCAAAGGGAGGTGATCGAGAACCAGGTGACGTACTGCGGCACCCGGGAAATACTCGACAGCACGTGTTTCTCGAATATGGAGCTTCTGGATAGCTACAGAACCTATATCGACCACATCACCTTCCCTTTCATTGTCGTCAAATACTTGTCGAAGGAACTCAACTACAAGAGGGCCACCATCAGGCGCAAGCTGTTTCCGATCACGCTTGGGAGGGGTTGCCCGATGAGCTGCACGTGGTGTGCAGGCTCGTTGGCCGTCCAGAAGGAAAGGATTTCCTGCCGTGAGAAGGTCGTATGGAGGGGCTATGATGCAGTGATCGCCGACATCAAGAGGGCGCTGGATTACGGATACGAGGCGATGTATTCGGTCTTCGACCCCCAGCCCCGGCCTGAAGGGCAGGATTATTTCATCGGGCTTTTCAGGCGTATCCGTGAAGAAGGCCTCACAAAGAAGCTGGGCTGGATGCACGAGGCTACGGGTCTTACTTCCAAGCAGTTCGCCGACGAGTTCGCCAGGACCTTTTCGGAGGATTTCAGAATCATCGGGGTATCGCCCGAGACGGGCAACGAGGAAGTACGGCGCATGAACAAGGGCTATTTCTACTCCAACCGGCAGCTTTACGAGATGCTGGATTACATCAGGGAAAGGAGTATTGACGTTGAAGTGTTCCTCACCTACGGCATCCCGGGAGAGAATGAAGACAGGCTCCGGGATACCGTTAGGCTGCGCAACGAGCTAGTCAAAAGGCATCGCAGGCGAAACTGCGTTCGTGCGCTTTCGATAGAGATCGAGCCGGGAGCTCCCTGGCAGATAGAGCCTGAGAGGTTCGGCATCGTCACTTCGCGAAAGACGTTCAAGGATTTCTACGAAGCCCACAGCCGGCAGGGAGAAAGCACGTATACGGGCCTTGGCTACTATATCCCGGATTACTTCAGGAAGCCTCTTGATCCAACGGATCGCGAGGGGGATTTCGCGGAGCGCTTGCAGAAGCTCAAATGCAGGCATTTCTGCTTTGTTCATCCTGACCTCAGAAAGACTTCCTCGCCTTTCTGGGGAAGGACGTTATGCCGGGCAGCGCGGGTGATCAGATTCATTGCCAGGCAAGACAGGGAATGTGAATCTACGGCTGGCCGATGAAGGCGTCTCCGGCAGATCCGCCCTAATCGCGAAACCGGTTCCAGTCGATTCCCAACTTGCGCATTCTTGCCCGCAGCGTATAGGGATTGATCTCCAGCAACACCGCTGCGCCGTGAGGCCCCTCGATTCGTCCCTTGGTAACCGCCAGGGCTGCTTCGATGTGTTGCCGCATCACGGCATTAAGAGGCGCGACTTCCCTGGAAGATCGAGGTTGTACAGACTTGGGCTCGTCGCTTTCGAGCGGGGAACCGGCGGGGCTGGTTGTAACGCCAAGGGCCTTGACGACTTCCAGCCGTTTGCCATTGCCCAGGATTGCGGCACGATCAATCACCGTCGCCAACTCGCGCACATTGCCCGGCCAGGCGTAGGCGGTCAAGAGACTGATGTCCTCCGGCGAAGGCATTGCCAAAGGCAAGCCGAAGCGGGTGGCGGCGCGTTGGGCGAAATGCGTCGCGAGTTCGGGGATATCCTGGCGTCGCTCGCGGAGCGGGGGCAGAATGATTGGGAAGACCGAAATCCGGTACCAGAGGTCTTCCCGGAACTTGCCCTCGGCCACAACGGCCGCCAAGTCGCGGTGCGTGGCTGCCACAATCCGCACGTCCACGTGGATCGGATGCTGACCGCCGACACGCTCCATCCAGCCGTCCTGGAGGACCCGGAGCAGGCGAACTTGCGCCGCGGGCGGCAATTCGCCGATCTCGTCCAGAAACAAGGTGCCTTCGTCCGCACGTTCAAACCACCCACTGCGAGTCTCGACTGCACCGGTGAAGGCGCCCTTCTGGTGGCCAAAGAGTTCAGAGTCGATCAGCTCGGGTGGAATTGCGCCGCAGTTGACCCGAATCACCGGACCGGCGCAACGGGGCGAGCGGGTGTGAATCGCCCTGGCAAGGAGCTCTTTTCCGGTGCCAGTTTCTCCGAAGATGAGCGCCGGCACGTCGGAGCGGGCCACCAGCTCCACCCGCTCCATGACCGCATGCAGTCCCGAGTCCGCACCGACAATCGTATCTTCCAGCTTCTTGCGCCCCAGGCGGGTGAGCAGCGAACGTATGTCCGCTTCGGCGGCTTCTCGAAGCGCCGCCACCTCGCGAAGCCGACGGTCGTTGTCCAAGGCCACTGAGAAGGGGTCCAGCAAGACCTGCATCAAGGCCAGGTGCCGGGCGTTGAACGTGCGCTGCGGAGGCCCGATCAGCACCAGCACACCCGAGGGGTCGCCCTGATCGCCGAGCGGTCCGGCCAGCACGTCGCCCTCAATTCCAGCCGGCACAATAATCGCCAACTCGCCGCGGAGGGATGCGCCTCTGCCGCGCTGGGCGACTTGGCCTCGCCTGCACCAGGCCAGCAACTTTTTCATTTCAGCCGGCGAGCACTCTGTGCGGGCATCCGGTTGCCGGTCTTCTGCGGCCGCGAATCCCACGGCCACGGTTTCCAGGCAGGAATGCTGACGATCGATTCGCCGCACGAGTATCCGGTCGATCGGAACGTGGCGGCAGAGAATCGCCGAGATCGTCTCGGTCGATTGGCTGATCTCGATGTGACGGCAGGCCTCTTGCCAGACCTGCAAAAGGACAGTCCGAAACTTTTCCATCGGCAGCCTCCCGTGATAAACGACAGACATACTAGCATATATTACGGATCATGTCCAGTATATGTCACGGAATCGTGATCTCCACTGAATCACGGTCAACACGGCCACAGGGGGCCAGAAAGGGGCCGGAAAAAGGCCTCGAAGACTGTCCAAATTGCCATATCTGCCGGTCTGCGCGGGGCCGGCCGGTTTTCTCACGGCCCTGTTTTGCGAGCATATCGACTCTGGTGGCCCGTCAAGATTAGAATGAGAGGTTGGGTGCCGGTGGCGGCTTGCCGGCCGCCGTGCCGCAGGGGCAGGCAAGCCGCCCCCTGGTGCCCGTGAAATCAAGATTGACGGACCGCTGGCCTGGGGATGGGAAGCTTCGCGGTGGTGGGTACGGGCCGCTGGTCACCGCCGGCCAGGGTGTTTGCGGCATGTGGCCCAAACACGGGGTTGCTGTTACTTTCTCAGGAGCCCTCCAAGAACAACCTTTGACTTTGCCGTGGGCCGGAAGGGGGCCAGTCCCATTTTCGCCGCGCGAAAACTGGGCCATTCCCCAAGTTGTTTCTTCCCGGGCCCTTAGTCGGAAGGCATCCACGGAACCATGTACGGTTTTTGGAAATCCCGGCCTTATTCCCTTGCCAGAGTGGTCCTGGCATCGAGTGTGTTGCTGCTTTTTCCCGGCGTGGTTCTTGGCGTCTCAGCAGATCTCAAACCGGTGCGAATCGGGGTCCTGGCCAAGCGGGGCCCCGAACGGTGTCTTGAGAAGTGGGGGGCCACTGCCGAGTATCTGACGGCGGAAATCCCCGGTTATTCGTTTGAGATCAAGCCACTTGATCACGATGAAGTGGGGCCGGCCGTCCGGCGGGGAGAGGTGGACTTCATCCTGGCGAACCCCTCCTTGTACATCGAGTTGGAGCGGTTGCACGGTGCCAGCCGGATCGTGACGCTGAGCAATCTCCGCCTGGGCGGCGCCTACAAGACCTACGCCGGAGTGATCTTCCACAAGGCGGCCCGGAAGGATATCCAGGCGCTCGCGGATCTAAGAGGCAAGACGGTGATGGCGGTTGCGGAGGAATCTTTCGGTGGCTGGCAGATGGCCTGGAGGGAGTTGCAGGAGCAGGGCATTGACGCAGGTCGCGACTTTCGTTTGCAGTTCGGAGGCACGCACGACGCGGTAGTCGACGCGGTACGAGACGAGAAGGTTGACGCGGGGATCGTGCGGACCGGCACGCTGGAGCGGATGGCGCTGGAAGGCAAGATCAGCCTGGATGAATTCCGGGTTGTCCACGAGCACGGGGGCGGGAAGGTTCACCTGCCTTTCCTGCATTCGACCCGGGCCTACCCGGAATGGCCACTCGCTTCACTCCGACACACTCCGGACGAACTGGCACAGCAGGTTGCCGTTGCGCTGATGAAGATGTCGGCCGACACGCCCGCGGCCAAGGCTGCCAGATGTGCCGGCTGGGTAATCCCGCAAAACTATGAGCCGGTGCACGAGTGTTTGAGAGAACTTCGGATTGGCCCCTACAAAGACTATGGAAGGGTGACGCTGGGTGCTGCCGTCCGGCGGTATTGGCCTTGGCTGGTGGGCGCCGTGGTCGTCCTGGTTCTGGCCTGTATCGCCTCGGTATACGTGACGCGGCTAAACCGCCGGCTGGGACGTGCCCTGTGGGAACGCGAGCAGGAACTAGCCGAGCGGAAGCGGGCGGAGGAGGCGCTGCGGGAAACGCGGGACTACCTGGAGAATCTGCTGGGGTATGCCAATGCCCCAATCATTGTCTGGGACCCAAGCTCCAGAATAACGCAGTTCAATCATGCTTTCGAGCATCTGACGGGTTATCAATCTGACGAAGTCGTGGGGCAGCCTCTAAGCCTCCTTCTCCCTCAAGCAAGCCGTCAGGAATCGTTAAGCGACATTCAACGGACTTTGGGCGGGGAGCACTGGGAGTCGGTGGAGATTCCGATTCTGCGCAAAGACGGTGATGTCCGAATTACTCTCTGGAACTCTGCGAACATCTACGGAAAAGATGGTAAGACTCTTTTGGCAACCATTGCCCAGGGACAGGACGCCACTGAGCGCAAGCGGATGGCGGAGGCGTTGCGGAAGAGTGAACAACTGGGGGCGGAATCCGAAAAGCTGGCCGCGATCGGGCGGCTGGCCGCGGGAGTAGCCCACGAAATCAACAACCCGCTTACCGGCGTGCTCACCTTTAGCCACTTGCTCAGAGAAAAAGAGAATCTGGACGAGCAGGACAGGCAAGATCTGGATCTGATCATCAGAGAGACGACCAGGGCAGGCCGGATCGTTCGCGGTCTGCTGGATTTCGCCCGAGAAACGCCGACGGCGAAGGAGCCGCTGGACGTCAACGACGTGGTTCGACAGACGATTCGGCTGCTGGGTAACCAGCAAGCCTTCCAGCAGATCACCATTATTGAGGATCTGGCGGAGGGCTTGCCCCAGATCCACGGCGACATGAATCAACTCCAGCAGGTGTTGCTCAATCTGTCGCTCAACGCGTGTGAGGCCATGCCCGATGGCGGCAGGCTCACCGTCAGCACGTCCGTGCAGGACGGCAAGGTGTTGATGAAGGTGGCCGACACCGGCTGCGGAATCAAAAGGGAGCATCTCGAGCAGGTTTTCGAGCCGTTTTTCAGCACCAAGCCCGTCGGCAAGGGCACCGGTCTGGGGTTGAGTGTTAGCTACGGCATTGTGCAGCAGCATGGCGGTGACGTAGAGATCCAGAGTGAGGAAGGGAAGGGAACGACGTTCACGATTGTCCTGCCCCCCGCTGAAGAGGAATCGTCTGACGGCCATGCCGAGGAGGCGGAACCATGAGTCTCCCCGAGTCTGAAGAACAGGTCTGCGTACCCGGGCAGAGGATTCTGGTCATCGACGACGAGGCGGTGATCGGCCTCGGTTGCCGGCGTGTGCTCTGCCCGGAGGGGCATGAAGTCCAGACTTACGACGATCCGCAAGCCGGCCTTCGGGCCGCTCTCTCGGGTGATTATGACTTGCTGCTGGTGGATCTGGTGATGCCGGGGATCGACGGGCTGGAAATACTCAAGCAGGTCAAGGCGGCCGGGGTGTCCTCCGAGGTGGTGATCATTACCGGGCACTCCACGGTGGAATCGGCCGTGGAGGCCATGAAACAAGGGGCAGCCGACTATCTGAGCAAGCCGTTCTCGCCGAATCAACTGAGGATGGTTCTCTACAAGGTGTGGGAACGTTCCGCCCTGATCCGAGAAAACGCGGCCTTGCGGCGCGAGTTGGAGATCCACAAGGGATTCGAAGGCATCATCGGCGAAAGCCGGCCGATGCAGCACGTCTTCTCCTTGATCAAACGCGTGGCTCCCACCGACGGTACCGTCCTGATAACCGGTGAAAGCGGTACAGGCAAAGAGATGGTAGCGCGGGCCATCCATCAACTGAGTCGCCGTAAAGAGCATCTCTTGCTGGCGTGCGACTGTAGTGCGCTGGCGCCAACCTTGCTCGAAAGCGAGCTGTTTGGGCACGTCAAGGGGTCATTCTCCGGGGCAATCGCAACCAAGCAAGGTGTGTTCGAGGCCGCCCACAAGGGAACCCTGTTTCTGGATGAAGTGGCCAACCTCAGCATGGAGACCCAGGGAAAACTGTTGCGGGCCCTGGAGACCAAACGGGTGAAAAAGGTGGGGGATACTGCTGAGCGGCAAGTGGACATCCGTCTGGTTGCGGCCACTAACCGGGACTTGGCGGAAATGGTCGCTGACGGGGAATTCCGAGAAGACTTGTACTACCGGCTGCACGTGGTGCCGATTCATCTCCCCCCCCTCCAGAAGCGGAGCGGGGACATCCCAGTCCTTGCCATGGTCTTCTTGGAGCGCTTGTGCAAGAAGAACCACGTCGAAGTCAGGGGTTTTTCTCCCGAGGCGATGACTCTGTTGGAGAGCTACCGTTGGCCCGGTAACGTACGCGAGCTGCGGAACATCGTGGAACGAATGGCCATTCTGTGCGATGGGGATCGGATCGAACCGCGTCACTTGCCTCCCGAGATCTGCGAAGCTCCATCGCGGTCGACCATTACGCAGCTTCCCCAAAAGTGGGAAGAGTTCAAGACGCTCAAGCAGCAGGTCAGGGACGCCGCAGTCCAGGAGCTGGAATGCCGTTTCCTGACCGAGGCACTCGAACGCTGCGGGGGAAACGTCAGCAAAGCCGCGGAGGACGTGGGGATGCAACGCACCAACTTCCACGCCTTGCTGCGAAAGTATAGCCTGAGTGTAGATATCGATCCGTAGGTGCGGTTTCTTGGGGTCTGGCGGCCGGGAGGCCGTGGGACGCCCGGGCTGTCGAGCGGTCAATTGTATGTTGCCTGCATACATGGTATGCTCCCGTCATACGGTGTTCGCCAGTGGGTTGTGGCATTTTTTTGCCCCCCATGGCGGAACGGGGCAAACCCGGCGTCCATCGTGCCGAAGGTAAAGTGTGTTCCTTGGTCAGCTTAGAGCGGCAAACGACCACGCTGTTGGGGCGTGGTCGCGATTCGCCTTACACGGTTGCGTCACGTTAGCAGGGCTCCTTCCGCCACTTGGCACGAATGTTGCAGAGAGGGGGCTTATTTCCGAACGGCAGAAGCGAACCCCGGAGGAATCGCGCCATGTTGGATGCTCCCAGATTGCTGGTCGTCGATGACGAGGAGGTGATCTGCCGGAGTTGCTGGCGGATCTTCACGCCGGCGGGATTCCGGGTCGAGACGACTAGCGATGCCCATGAGGGTCTGAGCTTGGCCACCGAAAAGGACTATACCGCGATCCTGCTCGACATCAAGATGCCGGGGATGGATGGGATAAGGTTTCTGGGAGAGTTGCGCAAGATCAAACCGCGTGTCCCCGTGATCTTCATCACCGGTTATCCCAGCATACCTAATGCGGCGGCGGCGATGCGTTTAGGCGCCGCGGATTTCGTTACCAAGCCGTTTGCACCCAAGGAAATCACCCAAGCCGTCGAGAGGCTGCTAAGGGAACCGACTGCCGAGCCGTCCGTGCCCGCGGTGGAAGAGTTTCTCGCCGGAGAGCGGCAATACCTGCCCAAGTCAGAGCTCAACACACTGATCACCGCACTTCAGGGGGAAGGCTACACCGTTCTGGGGCCGAGATTGGTCGACGGCGTGGTGAGCCTGCGGACCATTCGCTCGGCGGAGGATCTCCCCCGCGGTATTCGGGACGAGCAGAACGCCGGACGATATCGGCTGGCCGCGGGAGACCCGGAGGCGTACTTCGAATACTCGATTGGTCCGGACGGGCCGAAAAGCCACCTGTTTCCGGCAGTCCAGCGTCTGTTCAGTCTTCACGTCGAGGGCAAGCAGTTTGTCGTGGATCAGCCCCCCCCCTCGCCGCCGAAGCTGGCCATGTTGGGGGTTCGGCCGTGCGAGTTGGCGGCGATGGCAGTGCACGATCGCGTGTTCGGCCGGCCTGACAACGGGCACTTTCGGTGCGAGTTGAATGCGTTTTACAAGCAAGCCAGAGAGAATGCCCTGATCGTCGCGGTGAATTGCACCCGGCCGGGAGGTACCTGCTTCTGTGATTCCATGGGCACCGGTCCCCAGGCCACCGAGGGGTTCGATTTGGCCATTACGGAGCTCCGAGGAGGGTTCGTGGTGCAGGTAGGCTCAGCCCGGGGCGCCGAGCTCCTTCGAGTGCTTCCGGTCCGTGAGCCCTCGTCGGCGGAGTTGGAATTGGCGGAACTGCAGCTCGAACAGGCGCGGTCGCGGATGGGTCGCGAGATCGATACGCAGGGATTGCGGGAGTTGCTGGGCGAGACCACCGAGAGCCCGGTCTGGGACGCCGTGGCCAAACGGTGCCTGGGCTGCGGCAATTGCACCATGGTATGTCCCACGTGTTTCTGTAGTACCGTCACTGACAGCACCAGCCTGGACGGGCGCGAGGTGAGCCGGATCCGGCAGTGGGAGTCCTGCTTCACGCACCAATTCAGCTACACGACGGGCGGTCCGGTTCGCAGTTCAATCCGGGCCCGGTACCGCCACTGGTTTCGGCACAAGTTGTCCACTTGGTATGATCAATTCGATTGCGGCGGCTGCGTGGGCTGTGGCCGATGCATTACTTGGTGTCCGGTGGGCATCGATTTGACCAAGGAAGTGGCGGCGATTCGCAGCGGTCAGCTTCCGGCAGACACCCCCGGTATCCCAGAGCGAGAGACTGTGCGATGAGTACAAACACGACTCCGGCGCGTCCAGAACCCCTCTGCGGCACTGACGCCATGCTCCCCGTCCCCGTGGGGATTCTGGACGTTCGCGAAGAGAATTTCAACACCCGCACGTTCGTAATGCAGATCGAAGATGAGGACGCCCGCAAAGCCTACCGATGGGCACCGGGCCAGTTCAATATGCTGTATTTACCGGGCGTGGGCGAGGCAGCCATCTCGATCAGCTCCGACCCGCAGCAATCCGAGGTCCTTGAACACACGATTCGGGTGGTGGGCTCGGTGACCCGGGGGATCGAGGAGGCGGGCAAGGGCGGGATAGTCGGACTTCGCGGGCCGTTCGGTCGCGGCTGGCCAATCGATCGGCTGGACGGGGGTGACGTGGTGATGGTGGCCGGTGGTATCGGACTGGCGCCGCTTCGACCCATGGTCTACTGGCTCCTCCGCAACCGCGAGCGCTTCCGGCGCGTGGTGCTTCTGTTTGGCTGCCGATCGCCCGACGACCGTTTGTACGTCGATGAGCTGAAGCAGTGGCAATCGGACGAGGTGATCGACGTCCTGGTGACGGTGGATAACGCCACGCACGGCTGGGTTGGTCCGGTGGGAGTGGTAACGAACCTCTTGCAGCGGATTCGGGTTAGCGCCGATCGGACCACGGTGATGGTTTGCGGACCGCGGGTGCTCAACCGCGTAGCCGCGTGGAGCTTTCTTCAACTGCACGTCCCCCCCGAGCAGGTTTATCTGAGCCTGGAGCGGAACATGAACTGCGGCTACGGTCAGTGTGGGCATTGTCAGTATGGGGCCAAGTTCGTGTGCAAGGACGGCCCGGTGTTTGCCTTCAGTGAGCTGGCCGGCTTCTTTGCGCTTGAGGAGATCTAATTATGGCTGAACCAGCAGCCCAACCGTCCAAAAGCAAGCCAAAGCTGGCGGTGTACAAGTTTTCCAGTTGCGACGGGTGTCAGTTGTCGTTGCTGAACCTGGAAGACGAGTTGCTGGAGCTGGCGGGGGCCGTGGAGATCGCGTATTTTCTGGAGGCCCGCCGCCGAGAGCTTCCGCCGCCGTACGATATCGGTCTGGTCGAGGGGAGCATTTCGACGCCCGAAGAGGAGGAACGCATCTTTCAGATCCGGCGGGATTGTCACTTTCTGATTGCCATCGGGGCCTGCGCGACGTCCGGGGGTATCCAGGCCTTGCGCAACTGGGCGGACGTGGAGGAGTTTACCCGGCACGTTTACGCTTCGCCAGAGTACATCAGCACGCTGGAAACGGCCACGGCAATTGCCGCGCACGTGTTCGTCGATTTCGAGCTGCGCGGTTGCCCAATCAACCAGTACCAGTTGCTGGAGGTGCTCACGGCGCTGCTGGCCGGCCGCCAGCCGGCACTTCCCACCTACAGCTTGTGCATCGAATGCAAACGCCGGGGCATTCCGTGCCGGATGGTTTCGGAGGGCCTTCCGTGCCTTGGTCCGATCACGCAGACCGGCTGCGGCGCCTTGTGCCCGAGCGTGAATCGCGCCTGCTACGGTTGCTTCGGACCGATGGAGCTGCCGAATATCGAATCCCTGGGCAACTGGTTTTCCGGGCTGGATTATACCGCGGATGAGATCGTCCGCATGCTCCGATCGTTTAACGGCTATCTGGAACCATTCAAGCAAGCGAGTGATCGTTATGAGCGACTCGACAAAGCAGCCTCAGAAGCGCACGATCCGCGTTGATGCGCTGGCCAGGGTGGAAGGTGAAGGCGCGCTGCTTCTGACCCTGCATGATGGAAAGGTCGAGGAGGCCCGCCTGAAGATCTACGAGCCGCCCCGGTTCTTCGAGGCGTTTTTGCGAGGTCGCGAGTTCCAGGAAGTGCCGGATATCACGGCCCGGATCTGCGGAATCTGCCCCGTGGCCTACCAGATGAGTTCTTGCCACGCCCTGGAGAAGGCCATGGGCGCGGCGGACCAGGTCCCTCCGGGGATCCGGACCCTGCGGAATCTGCTGTACTGCGGCGAGTGGATTGAAAGCCACGTCCTGCACATGTTCCTGCTCCATCTTCCGGATTTCCTGGGGTACGAAAGCGCGATCAGCATGGCGGAAGATCACAAGCCGGTGGTGGAACGCGCGCTGAAGGTGAAGAAGATCGGCAACGAAATCCTGGCAACTCTCGGCGGGCGGGCGGTCCATCCCGTGGGCGTGTGCGTGGGCGGGTTCTACAGCAGTCCGGATCCTGATCGCTGCGCGAGTCTCTTGCCCGAACTCCAGGCCGGACTCGACGATATGTGCGAGCTGACTCTCTTCCTGGCGCAGAATCTCGAGTATCCGGACTTGGAACAGGACTACGAGTTCGTGGCCCTGAAACCGGATCACGAGTACCCGATGAACCTCGGCCCGATCGCTTCCAGCAAGGGGTTTTGCGTCGAGCCGGAGGACTATCTGGCGGTGGTGGAAGAGAAGCAGGTTGCCCATTCCACCGCGCTGCACGCAATGGTCAAGGGGCGCGGTCCCTACCACGTGGGTCCCCTGGCCCGACTCAACCTGAACGCCGAGAAGCTCCACCCCCGTGCGGCTGAGCTGTTGCCGAAAGTTACTCAAGCCGTCGGCCAAGAGCTTCCCTGGCGGAATAGCTTCTTGAGTCTTCCGGCCCGGGCCCTGGAGACGGTCCACGCCCTGGCGCTGGCAGTGGACATCCTGGAAGACTACGATCCGCCGGGCCCAAGCCGGATACTCATCCAACCTCGCGCCGGAGTTGGTGCGGCGGCTACCGAAGCGCCGCGGGGACTGCTCTGGCATCGGTACGAGACGGACGCGCAAGGGCTAATCCAGTCGGCGCGGATTATCCCGCCCACCAGCCAGAACCAGTCTCAAATTGAGGAAGATCTGCGTAAGCTGGCCCAGCAGATGATCCACCTGGATGACGAGCAGCTTGGCCTGCGGTGCGAGCATCTGATTCGCAACTACGATCCCTGCATCAGTTGCTCGGCACACTTCCTCAAAGTCCGCGTGGCAAGGTTGCCGTGAGTTCGCGGGTGCCGGTGGTCCGTTTCGGATCTTCCCAGCAGCCGACTGTATATCGGCTGCATACACCGCATGATCCTCTCATACGCCGATCTCGCGACGGCGCTCGTGCTTTGCTTATTCTGCAACGCCGATCTTGGCAACCACTTTGCGAATGGGGTTGGCCGTAAAGCCTTTTGGCCCAACGGCTTTAGTCATCGCAGTGCCTTGGTTTGTCGTCGGGTAGGCGACACATCTTCCACCGATTGGCACAGATGTTGCGTCGATAAATCCGCGTTGGCGGCCGCCACACTTAACTGGCAAACGGGCGCAGTCAACAAGCACAAGGAGCGGAGCGATGTCTGACAATCCGAGACTACTGGTCGTCGATGACGAAGCAGTCATCTGCCAAGCCTGCCGGCGGGTCTTCTCACACCAGGGCTTCCAGGTAGAGGAGTGTACCGATGCCCGGCAGGGATTGAATCGAGCGACGGAAGGCAATTACGCCGCCGTCCTGCTCGACATCAAGATGCCGGAGATGGACGGGATTGAGTTCCTCGAGGAGCTGCGAAAGAGGAAGCCGAATCTTCCCGTGATGATCATGACCGGTTATCCGAGCATTCCCAACGCGGCATCGGCAGTTCGTTTGGGGGCCTCGGATTACGTTACCAAGCCTTTTACCCCCGAGCAAATCACGCAGTCCGTGCGGAGAATGCTGGCCCGCGATACGCGCGATACGAATGGAAGAGACCAGTCCGAGGCGGTATCCGCGGCCGCCGGGCCGTATGTCCCTCGGGCGGGAGAGTTCCTGTTCCTGGACGAATCCTGGGTCCAGCCGGAAGAGGACGGGTCGGCATGTGTGGGCGCGGTGCTGCCGCGTCGGCGGGGGGCGACCGCCCAGGCGGTTCGCCTTCCGGAAGTTGGCGAAGCGGTGTACCAGGGATTGCCGCTAGCGGGGGTGACTTCTGCGGACGGTTCCCAGGCGATCGTGCCATCGCCAATCTCCGGCGTGGTCGTCAGTATCAATGAGCTGTTGGCGGAAGATGCGTCCACTCTGTTGAAGAGTCCGTGCGGAGAAGGGTGGATCGCTTGCATCTGCACCACCCGGCTGGAAGAGGAAATCGACCGCTGCAAGCCTCGACGGCTGATTCTGGTCAACGGCGACGAGGGCTCTGCGGGGGTGCAGTGCGCGCAACTGACTTCGCTGGGCTGCCAGGTTGAGGTCGTCAGCGAGGGGGGCGCGTTGGCCCCGGCGGTGCAAGATCCCAACGTTGACGTGGTGGTGTTCGACGCAGCGTTCCTCGGGGAGACCGGCCCGGAGTTGGCCCGGCAGGTCAACCTTGTCGCGCCGTCGACGAAAGTCGTGGTGATTGGCCCCGCTACTTCTGAGTGGGAAACGGCCTATCGCGAGCAGAAGATCTTCTACTACGCGGTGGAGCCATTTGCGGACAACGAGATTGTCGAGATCCTGAATGCGGTTTTCCGGCGTCCTGCCGCACCGGTTCGGCAACCGGAGCGTCGCAAGCCTGCCTCCGAGCCGATCAGCGGAATCGGGATCACCAACCGCAACGGCCACAAGGTGCAACTGCTCTGCGCACCCGGCCTGCTGCGTGCAAGGGAAGGACTGGGGGGGCAGATCAGGCAGAGGCTGATCGATCAGGTGTTCCCGATCAGGCTGACTCCCGGTGAGATAGACGTCACGCCCACCAACGTATTGAAAGCGGCAGGCACCTGCGATCGCGTGATGGTCCTGCTGGCGAAGGACACGGGCCGGCTCCCGGGCAGCCTGGTCCGGGACACCAAGGCCGAGTACGTCTTGGGCTCAAGGGAGAATGCGAGCAGGGTGACAACCCTGGTGGTGCAGCCGGGGCCGAACGGTGACGGTTTCACGGGACTCGACGAGCGGACCATCGCCGTGCTGGCGGAACACATCGTCCAGGAGATGGCCTCCTATTGACGAGGCGAACACCCGGCGGAAAGGCGAGACGCCAGCAGAGGATGCAAAGCTCGGGCAGTTGGCAGCGGATCCAAGGCAACGCGCGCCCGACGGAGTTGTGAAGATACATATAGCCCCCGGAGAAAACCGATGATAACCATACCGACCGACAAACGGGACAAGGTGTTCCTGGATGAGGTGATCGAGGAGACGCCGGGGGGGGAGCAGGTGGTGCACTGCCTACAGTGCGGAAGCTGTAGCGGCTCCTGCCCCAACGGGCCCGACATGGACTATACCCCGCGGGCATTGTTCGCGTTGATCAATGCGGGCCAGCGGGACAGGGTGCTCAAGTCCAACACGATGTGGTGCTGCGTGTCGTGCTACTCTTGCACCAGCCGCTGCCCGCAAAACATCCCCATTACCGACATCATGTACGCCCTGAAGCGGATCTCGCTCCGCGAGGGGCTGGCCAAGGGGACCGACGCCCCCGCACTGGCCAGGACGTTCACCGGCCTGCTGGACAAGTACGGTCGGAGCTTTGAATTCGGGCTGGCCAGCCGCTACTACCTGTTCAACAAGCCGTTGAGCATGTTGAGGATGGGCCCGCTGGGGTTGTCCATGTTCACCAGGGGACGGATGTCGCTGGTACCCACGAAGATCCGCCAGTTGGATCAGTTGCAGAAGATTATCCAAAAGGCCAAGCAGTTGGGAGGAGCCACGTGAAATACGCATATTATCCCGGGTGTTCGTTGGAATCCAGCAGCACGGCCTACGACGTCTCGGTTCGAGAGGTGGCCAATCTGTTGCGAATCGACCTGGTGGAACTCGACGACTGGAACTGCTGCGGGGCCACGGAGTATTTCTCGCAGGATGAACTGACCGCTTGCGCGGTGATCGCCCGCAACCTGGCCCTGGTCGATCAAGAGTTCGATCAACTGGTCGCCCCCTGCGCCGCCTGCTACCTGAACCTGAACAAGACCGACCATCTGATGGCCGAAAACCCGGAGCTGGGCGCCAAGGTCAACCAAGCCCTGGCAGCAGGCGGCCTCCACTACCAGCCCGGGCGGGTCCGGGTACGGCACTTCCTGGACGTGATCTACACCGATATCGGCGAGACGGCCGTCCGAGACAAGGTGGTCCGACCGCTGACGGGTTTACGGGTGGCCCCATACTACGGTTGCCAGGTTGTGCGGCCCTTCAGCGGGGCCGACAATCCCGAGCACCCCATGCAACTCGACGAGCTGTTCACCTGGTTGGGGGCCGAGGTGGTGGAGTACCCGGTCAAGGCCCACTGCTGCGGCGGCCACATGACCCAGATCAGCGAACCCCAGGCGTTCGAGCTGATCCGCCGCCTCTTGCAGAGTGCCGCGGACCACGAGGCCGACGTGGTGCTCTGCCTGTGTCCCATGTGCCAACTGAACCTCGACGCCTACCAGGGCCGAGTGAACCGCCACTTCAGGATCAGCTTGCGAATACCGATCGTGTTTTTCACCCAGATGATGGGCATCGCCTTCGGGATCGAGCCGGAGAAGCTGGGGTTTGGCAAGGAGATCGTATCGGCCGAACCGGTGATCCGAGAAAAGCTGGGGCCAACACCCTCATCAAGCGTCGCACAAACGTGATTGGAGAAGATCCATGGCCGAAAAAGTCGGTATCTACGTATGCCATTGTGGCAGTAACATCGCCGGAACGGTTGACGTTGAAGAGGTGGCCAAGTGGGCGGGTGCCAACATCGAGGACGTTGCCGTCTCGCGCGACTACAAGTTCATGTGCTCCTCGCCCGGCCAGCAGATCATCGAGGAGGATATCAAGAGCCACGGCCTGTCGCGCGTGGTGGTGGCGGCGTGCTCACCCCTGCTGCACGAGAAAACCTTCCGGCAGGTCTGCCAGAATGCCGGGTTGAATCCGTATCTGTTCCAGATGGCCAACATCCGCGAGCACGTCTCCTGGGTGACCAAGGACAAGGCGGCCGCGACCGAAAAGGCCAAGGCCCTGGTGGCCGCCGCGGCCGAGCGGGTCAAGCGGCAGGAGCCGCTGAAACCGATGCAGGTCGAGGTCAACCCGGCCACGCTGGTGGTCGGTGGAGGGATCGCCGGCCTTCAGGCCACCCTCGAGTTGGCCGACGCCGGCTACCCCGTCTACCTCGTCGAACGTGAGCCCAGCATCGGCGGCCACATGGCCCAGTTCGACAAGACCTTTCCTACCCTGGATTGCTCGGCCTGCATTCTGACTCCCAAGATGTCGGAAGTCGGCCAGCACGAAAACGTCACCCTGTTGACTTACTCCGAGGTGGAAGAGGTCAGCGGGTCGATCGGCAGTTTCCGGGTGAAGATCCGCAAGAGAGCCCGGTACGTGAACGAAGACGTTTGCACCGGCTGCGGCCTCTGCGCCGAAAAGTGCCCGAAAAAGGTAACCGATCACGCCTTCGAAGCCGGTCTGGGCCAACGCAAGGCGATTTACACCCCTTTCCCACAGGCCGTTCCCCGGGTTCCGGTCATCGACGCCGACTCCTGTATCTGGTTCCAACGCGAGAAGTGTCGGGCATGTGAAAAGCTCTGTCCCACAGGTGCGATCGATTTCGACCAGGAGGACGAAATCGTGGAGGTCGAGGTGGGCAACATCATTCTGGCCACGGGTTGGAAGCTGTTCGACTGCACCCAGCTTCCGCAATACGGCTACGGCCGGCTGCCGAACGTCTACACCGCCATGGAGTTCGAGCGGATGTGCAACGCCGCCGGCCCAACCAGCGGCAAGATCGTGCTCCGCGACGGAAAGACGGAACCGGAAGCCGTGGCCATCATCCACTGCGTGGGCAGCCGCGACGCCAACCACAATTCCTACTGCTCCAACGTCTGCTGTATGGCCGCGTTGAAGTTCGGACACCTGGCTCTGGAAAAGACCCGCGCCGACGTGTATTCCTTCTACATCGACTTGCGCACAAACCACAAGGACTACGAGGAGTTCTACCAGCGGCTGTTGGGCGAAGGGATGCACTTCGTCCGCGGTAAAGTCGCCGAAGTCACCAACGCCGACCGAATGCCGTTTGAAAACGGCAAGCTGATCGTTCAAGCGGAGGACACGCTCTTGGGCAGACAACGTCGTGTCCCCGTCGACATGGTGATCTTGATGGGCGCCTTGGAGCCGCAGGCCGACGCCCAGGAGATGGGCCGGAAATGCGGCGTCTCGTGCGGCGCCACCGGCTGGTTCACCGAGCGGCATCCCAAGCTGGACCCGGTGGCCACGGCGACCGACGGGATCTTCGTGGCCGGGGTGTGCCAAGGTCCCAAAGACATTCCGGCCTCGGTGGTCCAAGGCGCGGCGGCGGCCGCTCGCGTGCAGGGAATGATCGCCCGGGGAACGGTGACGATCGAGCCCATCACCGCCTCGATTGACGAGGAGCGCTGCTCGGGCTGCCGGATATGCAACGGGCTGTGTCCCTACAACGCCATCGAGTTCGACGCAGAGAAGCAGGTCAGCCGCGTCAACACGGCGCTGTGCAAGGGTTGCGGCACCTGCGTGGCGGCCTGCCCGGCGGGGGTCATCAGCGGCGCCCACTTCACCGACGAGCAGATCTACGCCGAGATCTCAGGCGTGCTATGGGACGCCGGCCGCGATCGCGGCCAGCCCGCCGCCGAACGCCCGGAACGGGCGCAAACCAAGGCCGAGTCTGCATATGCGTGATTCGTAGTTCAGGGTCGGGCGGAGCACAGTCATACCGTCGGCACGGTGGCCGCCCGACTTGCGGACCACGTCCGGCCCCTTTTCCGAACGGTCAACTCTTCCGGCCGTGCAAGGCAAATAGGACACCGGGCGATCCTGGAACACACCACCAATCGCAGCGGTCGTCGTAAATGGAGTTGCACGATTGTCGGAGTGGAGCGTTTAGCCGCCGCGGCTACGCGGCGGCAAGTTGGCGAAAACATCGACGTTTGCGGCGCCGACGTGCCGTCGGCGGCTAAACGGGTAGCATTTTGCGAAACCGGGAAGTTGGTTATTACGCTTCCTTAGGGGCGGCCGAAGAATAAGTTGTGGGAGGCGACTCTGTCGCCGAGTGCGCATTGCCGCACGTTTGTCGCCGACAGAGTCGCCTCCCACAAGAAAACGGGAAGTTATTTATCGGCCGATCCTTAGTGGCCCGTGCCGGTTTTGGAAGGGGGCCGTCGTCTTGGGTACTCTCGGTGGTCAGAGTTGACGGCTGCCGGAGCGGGCTGGGGCGCAGCCCTGGTGGCTCTTCCGTGCAGGACCCCTTTTTCATCGAACCGGAGCGGATCGATGCAGATGAACCGGTTCCAGCTTTGCGAATCGTCTTTCTGTTGGTGGTAAACCATCCATAGTCTCCCTCCACGATCCTTGATTACGCAACAGTGTCCCGGGCCAAGTGCTCCATTTCCTCGCTTGACGATGGGGTTGCCGGGGTGCTTGGTGAAGGGGCCCATGGGGCTCCTTGCGGTAGCGTAGCCCACGGCATAGTCCAGGCTGGAGGCCGAGGTTCCGGAATAGAGAAGGTAGTACGTTCTCCGGTGCTTCAACATCCAGGGCCCCTCGGTGACCGCACCGCGTTTTTTCTCCCAGGGTTCGCTGGGCGTGATGATTTCAAGGGGCCGGCCCTCTTTCAACAGCGGTGTTTTCATCGGCTGCACGCAGATTCTAAACCGAAGTTCCGGAAGAGAATCGCATCTAAGTAATTGAGAACAAACGACTTAACTGCGATTTGAAATTCCTTGCTCTGACCACTGTTAGAATAGGAAAGATCACAACTGCTTGCGCCATAAGGAGTTACGTCGCCCTACATGACTACGCTTTGCAGGACGAAACGCAGTTAAGTCATTGCACGACATAGAGTTAAGCAGAATTCCCCCTTGGAACTTCGGTCTAAAGCCCGGAAGCCGGACGTAGTAGAGGAAATACTTGCCGTCTTGATCGCAAAACAGATGGGCGTCTATGGCACTTTTGAACAAGGTGCCGCGATCCACGAAGGTCCCGTCCGGCCGTTCGGCGACGGCCACGCCGATTCGCTTGTTGACCGTGTAGTAGAGGAAGAATTTCTTGTGATTTGCCTGATAGGACACGTCGGGGGCCCAGACGTTCCTTTCGCCGGGCTGGAAGACCTTGGGGCCCTTGGCCCAGTGGACCAAATCGGTGGAGGTGTAGACGTGGTAGCTTCGATTGTCGCCGGTGGGATAGAGATAGTATTTCCCTTGAAAGAAGAGAACGCAGGGATCGGCCGGTCCGATTTCATCAATCACCGGATTGGCATACGTGTCTTGCGCTTGTAGGTGCGTCGGGCCAAAGACCCCAATCAACGAAAGCAGTACGGCGAGAGCTCGGATTGTGCTCGTGGGCATTGCAGGTCCCCTTTCTCCCATGGTTGCGTGATGACGACGTGTCGGCAGGCGGTGCAGGACGTCGCTGCCAGGCCGCGGCCCGACCCGAGAAGGATCAACCCGGCGACGAGAATTCGGTTCTTCGATCGCGTGACGGCCACCTTGCGTGTCCTCGTCAATTCCGTTGTACGGGCTGCCGGTCCGGTTTCTTTCTCTCGAGCAGGAACCGCTGCAATTTGGACAGGTCGTCCGTATTGATCAGATCGACGCCCGCCGCGCAAAGCTCCGCCCAGACCGCCGTGTTTTCCGGCGTGTTCCAGAAGCGGACACGCCGGCCGTCGCGGTGGGCCTTTTTCACGACGGCCTGCAACTTCTCTCGCTCCGCACGCGGCATCGGTCCCGCTCCCGACCAGATGAAGTGGTTTCGCCAATTGTCGCTGATCAGGGGCATCAGGTTGGCGGGCAGGTCGGAGTCGAGGTCCGACAGCCGGCCGTCGATCCCGGCCAGCCGCACCTTGTCCGCCGCAATCCGTTCCTTCGCCCGGTTGCCGCTGATGATCACCGTCACGGGGCCGGCGCGCTGCTTGCCGTCACGGACGCGAGTGAGGACGTCGGCATACCGGGCGAGGACCTCGCTCAGCGCCGCGTAGGTTTTTCGGCCGTCGGTCTTGACGTCAATCAGCAATGTGAACGTCGGGCAGTCGGGATAGACGCGCCTTTCGTGTTTTCGGACTCGCCGGCGTAACGGATCGAGGTAGAGCGCTTCAAGTGTGCGCTTCGGCCGGAGTTCGGAACGCTGGTGGCCGACCAGGAGCTGGCCGTCCACCAGAAAGACGTCGGCTTCGACACTGGAGAAACCGTGGTCCAGGGCATCGAAGAGAGGCCGGACGTGGCGGTAATCGTTGTGGGCATGAGCCTGCGCCAACGCCACGGGGAGGACCGCTTTCTGCCCGGCTGCCGCGACCGTGAGCAGCGACAACAGCAGTGCAAGACACAAAACGCCGCGTGCGAAAAACACCATGCTTCTCTCAAACAGGGGAATTGTTCTTGGACAGCCGCTTATTCTAATCGGAGCCAATTGTACGTCAATCACCTGCGGCCATTCTTCCGGCCCCCATCCAGGCCAGACAGCTTTCCCCGACGGCCGTTCGAACCGGTTGCCCGGTTGCGATCAACGGCCTGAAAGGTTATGCTGGCGGCCCGTCGCGTCAACCCAAGGGAATTCACGGGCTTCCCACAGTGCTGGAAGGGGATTGCAATGGCAGACTTGTCGCTGTTCGACCTTACCGGAAAGAAGGCCCTGGTGACCGGCGGAGCGGTCGGGATCGGCCGGGGCTGTGCCCTGGCGTTGGCCCGGGCCGGGGCCGACGTGGCGATTGTCGATATCGACGGGAAGACCGGGCCCAAGACGGCCGAGGAAATCCGGGCCGGCGGCCGGGATGCGCTGTTCGTCCACTGCGACGTCACGCAAAAGGACCAGGTACAGAGCACGGTCGGCCGCGTGGTCGAGCATTTCGGCCGCCTGGATATCGGGATCAACAACGCGGGCATCGGCATCCTGGGGGCCGATGAGGACGTGGAACAACCAGATTGGGATAAGGTGATCGCCGTGAACCTAACGGGGACCTTCCTCTGTGCCCAGGCCGAAGCCCAGCAATTCCTCCGCCAGGAGCCGATCGAGGGGAAGATCGTCAACATCGCTTCGATGTCGGCCACGATTTCCAACTGCAACGCTTCCTACAACGCCTCGAAGGCGGGCGTGGTGCAGATGACCAAGATGCTGGCCGCCGAGTGGGGCCGCTACAACGTCAACGTCAACTGCATCAGCCCCAGTTACCTGTTGACGCCCATGCACGCCTCCACTCCGGTGGTGGTCCGCCAGCGGATTCGCGAGCTGACCCCGTTGGGTTACGTGGAGCGGCCGGAAGACCTGTTCGGGGCGGTGATCTTTCTGGCCTCCGCGGCGTCGAACTTCGTCACCGGCCACGACCTGATGGTCGACGGCGGCCATACGCTCAACGCCTGGTTGACCCCGCTGGGCCGGGCCGTGCCGCCGAGGGTCAGCCCGCAGCAGGAAACGGTCCAACTGAAACACGACCTGGACGCGCTCGGTTTCTCCTACGACGCCGACGGCGTCAACCCCGACGTTCACCCCGAGGTCGCCGGGGCCTTCAAGGCGGCCTTCGGCATGGAAGACTGACTGCCGGCGACTCCGCGGACAACCGCAGGCGTTTGTGATCCGGCGATTCTGTGAAGGAGCGGAGCCATCCGACTAACTGCCGCCGAACTGGCCCGGATGATCGATCTCAGCGCGGTGAAGACCGGCGTCGATCTCCGCGCGGTCCGGGAACTGGCCGAGCAGGCCAAACGGCTCAACTGCTGCTGCGCGTACGTGCTGCCGTGCTACGTGGCCCGGATGAAGGCACTGTTGGAGGACGCGCCGGGAGTGCTGGTGGGTGGGGCGGTGGGGTTTCCCTCCGGCGCCCACACCACGGCCGTCAAGGCGGCCGAAGCCCGGCAGTTGATCGCCGAGGGGGCCGGCGAGCTGGACATGGTAATCAACGTGGGGATGCTCCGCAGCGGGGAGTACGCCTACGTGGAGGACGACATCCGCGCCGTCGTCGAGGCGGCCGAAGGCACGCTGCTGAAGGTGATCCTCGAAACCCACTGCCTGACGGATGACGAGATCCAGCGCGGCAGCGAGATCTGCGTCCGGGCCGGGGCCGACTTTGTGAAGACCGGCACCGGCTGGGCCGAAACCGGTGCCACCTTGCACAACATCCGCTTGATCAAGTCGGTGGTCGGCGAGGGGGCGCAGATCAAGGCCTCCGGAGGCGTCCGGGATCTTGATACGCTGGTGGCAATGTATCGTCTGGGTGCTACCCGATTCGGGGTCAACATGAAGGCCGGCGTGAAGATTCTGGAGGATTGTGCCGCCTTGCCCGGAGCTGCCGTGGAAGTGTAGAAGGAAAAAGGGGAAAGAGGGAAAAGGGGAAGAGAGAACTGATTGTGTTGATTTCTTACCTCCCTGTTTCCCAAGCTCCAGCTTGGGAAACAGATAACTTGTTGTTCTGATTTCCCCTTTTTCCCCTTTCGCATCTTCCCTCATTACACATATACGCGCCGCAGCCAAGCCATGACCATCATCGCCTACGACCTGGGAACCGGCGGAAACAAGGCCTCGCTGTACGACGCGGAGGGCCGCTGCCTGGGGGCCGTCTTCGTCCCCTACGAAACCTTCTACCCGCAGGCCGGCTGGCACGAGCAGCGGCCGGTGGACTGGTGGCACGCCGTGGTGGATAGCACCCGGCGACTGCTGGCCGCCGACGGCGTCGATCGCCGCGCGATCGAGTGCCTGGCAATCTCGGGCCACAGCCTGGGCTGCGTCCCGCTGGCGGCCGACGGGAGCGTGCTCCGCCAGAGCACGCCCATCTGGTCCGACAAGCGGCCCGGCGAGCAGGCCGCCCGGTTCTTCGAGAAGGTGGACCCGGTGCGTTGGTACCGCATGACCGGGAACGGGTTTCCCGCGCCCCACTACACGGCCTTGAAGATCCTCTGGTATCGCGACCACGAGCCGGAGATGTTCGGCCGGATCGACAAGGTCGTCGGCACCAAGGACTTCATCAACTACAAGCTGACCGGCCGGATCAAGACCGACTACAGCTACGCGTCCGGCAGCGGGGTGTACGACCTGCTCGCCTGGGACTACTCCGACGAGCTGATCGCCGCCAGTGGCCTGGCCCGGGAAATCTTTCCCCAGATCGTCCCTTCCACCGAGATCCTGGGCGAGCTGACCGCGGAAGCCGCCGGCGAGTTGGGGCTGCCGCGCGGCGTCAAGGTGGCCTGCGGAGGCGTGGACAACTCGTGCATGGCCTTGGGGGCGAAGAACATCGCCGAGGGCCGCACCTATGCCTCGCTGGGGTCGTCGTCCTGGATTGCCGTCTCCTCCGAGCAGCCGGTCCTCGACGAGCGCACCAAGCCGTACGTCTTCACGCACGTCATCCCCGGTATGTTCACCTCGGCATTTGGTGTTTTTTCGACCGGCACGTCGCTGAAGTGGGTGCGCGATCAGATCTGCCCCAACCTGGTGGAAGAGGCAGAGCGGGAAGGCAAAGACCCCTACGACGTGATGACCGCGCTGGCCGAGCAGTCTCCGGTGGGGGCCAAGAGGCTGCTGTTTAACCCCAGCATGGCGGGAGGCTCCTCGCTCGATCCCAGCCCTCACATCCGCGGAGCACTGCTGGGGCTGGACCTGGGCCATACCCAAGCCGACGTGGTTCGCGCCGCCTTGGAGGGAATCGCCTTGAATCTGCGCATGGTGCTGGACGAGCTGCGCCGGCTCTGCCGGGTCGGTGACGAGATGGTGGCAGTGGGCGGGGGCAGCAAGAGCCGATTGTGGCGGCAGATCTTCGCCGACGCGCTGGACGTCCGCGTGGTAAAGACCAACGTCGGCCAGGAGGCCGGCTCACTCGGAGCGGCGGCGGTCGCCGCCGTGGGGGCCGGACTGTGGCAAGACTTCAACCGCATCGACCAGGTCCATCAAACCGAGGCAGTCGCCACGCCCGATCCCCAAAATGCCGACGTGTACGAAAAACTGTTGCCCGTCTTCCGCCGCGGCTGCCAGACCCAGTCCGAACTGGGCGATATGCTGGCGGCATTGAAGTTGTAGGGGACCTTCCGTGTTTCAGCCCCCGTGCGGAGGGTGTTTGCTCCGGCCTGCGTTTCTCGGTAGCCGACGGCTACCAGCCACGCACTATCGGCCCGCAGGCGTCGGGATTTAGCCGTTTTGCAGTGGTTGCGGGCTAACGTCGCGCGTGAGGCTCAAAATGACCCGCGTCCACGAGGGTCATTTTGTAGCTCTCCACGCGTTTGTTCGCCGATCATTTCAGTTCCGTTTCGATCTGTTTCCATGCGTTGAGAAACATGGTGAAATCTCGATTCTCATCAGTGAAGCGGTCAAGAGCGAGAAGCTCTTCATCTGCTTTCTTCAAACCGCGGGCTTCCCAACATCGTTTTGTCTTCGTGACTCTCAAATAGGAGTGGATGCGTTTCTTAGGTGTGCCGTGGATGGCTTTGAAACGCCGCAGCAGTTCAGTTGGAGGCAGGATGATGAAGCTGGTCTCTTTCTCCACGAATGATGGTAGCACGAAGACCCAGAAGTCGGCGGCCGACTTCTGGATTCTTTTCGGATCGTGAGTCCACCATCCCGCCGCAAGAAGACGATTCTGGACGAGCAGCGAGCCGTGCGTGGGGTTGAAGTCTTTGGAAAACTTGACCTGCAGTGACACCGCCTTGCGGTTTCGCGTGTCGGTGACGAGGAGATCAATACCGGTGTCCTTGGACGGAAGCCACACATTGCAGCGGGGGTACGTACGTTCGATGTGCGCTCCGACAAGGTACTCACCCGCGTGGACCGTGAACAATGGTTTCATTCATCCCTCCGTCAGTGGGGTCAGAGCTTGAACAGTGATTAGCGGGCGGCTGCGACCCGCGTGGGCCTGCCCATCCGATGGCTCGGTTAGGCGGTTCCTGTGCCTGACGGCACACTGAATCTCCGGACCTCCTCAATGAACTCCCGGGTGTCGTGGAGGACTCAACCCAGCTTCGGATTCGTATACCGCATCAAATCGTCGCTGTGGTAGTTGGACGGTTCGGTGAGGATGCAACCTTGGGGGCCGGCCTGCTGCCAGTGCTTTTCTAGTGGTTTCGTGAGCCCGGTCACCTGGCCCACCTCCAGCGGCGTTTCCTTCAGGGCGGTGACGTACTTTGCCTGGCTCTTGGGGACCTTGACGGAGAGTTTTTCGGTGGGTTTGGCTTCGCCGTAGGTATAGGTCTTGCCCCAGCGGACGTGCCAGGATTCCATCTTGATCTTGATCCCGGCGGCCTTGTCGCCGACGTGCCAGTGCTCGGGAATCATCTGGTTTGGCAACAGGAACATTTCCAGGCTGGTGTAGTTCCATTTTTTGGAGTTGATCCAGAAGATTCCGCCGAGGC
>CAZUAM010000006.1:0-30657 GCA_964618095.1 uncultured Planctomycetaceae bacterium
CATTCCCCGCTGCTCATGCCCCAGCAATCCTCGGTTTATGAATAATCCGGGCTAAGCCGCTGGCTGCTAAGCCGCAAGCGGCGCCTTCGCCGGGGGCGCCGTCGATCCGGCTTTCGGCCGGGGTGGCCTTGCCGCAGACTCTTCCGACGGGGACGGCGATGGGCTTCAGCGTGGATTACGAGTTCACCCAGGGGCGGCCCGCTCGCTCCTCACCGTACTTCTTGGTGATCGAGCCCGCCAAAGGCCCGCCCGCCAGGATCAAGGTGCAACTGGGCGGCCAAGGCACGCTTCCGGGATTCGTTGTGGGCTGGCGTCCGGAACACGGTCCGTTTGAGGGTCATCTCGAGGACGCCGGCGGGAACAGGCTCTCACGCTCGATCCCGCTTCGATGAGGCGGCAGCTTGGCTGCCCCCAAGCGGCGGCGGACAAGCCGCCGCCGGCACCCGGCGGGAGCAGCCCGCCCGTCGACGAGCGGCCGCTCGCAAGCCGTTGATATTCCCCGGGCTTGGGCCTTGTCGAGAAACTCTACCGTCTGGCCGGGTTAGCGGACTGGCGCGGTCCGAATAGGCCCCGTTTATTCGACGATGGCTCTGACGGCGACAACGGAAGAGCTGGCACGCCGGATGCCGAGCGGGTCCGTCCCAAATCCGTGTCCCATCCCAGACCTTCGGCCGCGCTGATGAATTGCCCGAGCCGCATCTCGACGATGGCCTGCCGGGCGCCCTCGCGCTTCTGGAGATGCTCGCGGAGCTTTTTAACCCGGGCCTCCAACTGGTCTATTTCCCTCTTGCGGACTTGGTGCCGAACGTCGAAATGCTTCTCGATGGTCTTGGCCAGCTCGCCCTTGAGCTTGGCCCGTGCCTCGGCGTCTTCGGCCTTGGCGTACTGCTCGGTCAGGCGCCGCGTCTCGGACTCGAGGAATCTGTCGGCGCCTTGAAGTTGGGCCGTCGTCGCCTTGCCCAGGTCGGTTACATCCTTCAGCGGGTTCGATCTTGTTCGGCTTCTCGAAGAAGAATAGGAGGTAGGCTTGCCTGGGGGAACACTTGCAGGGGACGGGGGTGGCTGGGTCCCCGATGGTGGATGATAGCCTGCGGGAGCACCCGTAGCGGCCGGGAATATCTCGATCCCCGACGCCGCGTCCTGAGGGCCCGCGTGAACGAGCACCATGGTGCCCCACCCCAGCAACAGGCAGAGCGCGACCGACAACACCGACACGCCAACCATTCTGAAAAGTCCCATCACACAACTCCTTTCTCAAACAGTTGAGGAAGTAACCCTTACGTTCAAGTCACGTATTCACAAACCACGCTCGTTCAACTCGCGCTGAAGCTCATCCAGCCGCTGCTCGAGTTGCCGGACCGATTCGGACCAGCTCTCGGCCGGGGAGACGTCGGCGGTTTGATGCCAGCCGCCTTCGATGTCGCCGATTCTCTGCCGGATCCCGGCGATCTCTTCGTCCCACTGCTGTTGGTTCGGCCCGTCGTAGGCCGGGCCGGCGGCGGCCGAGAACGACGGGCCGCGATCACCGGGTGCCTCGATTTCGGGCCGATTCGCCCGGCCTGCTGCCGGCGAATCTGATCCGGCCGAGAACAGACCGCCCAGGTAACCGATTCCCAGCAGCCCGGTCAGTCCGGCCCCGACGGTCAACCCCAGCAGCGCCGCAGCAACCGGGCGGCGCGCCGGTGGCCTCTTCTTTGCCCGGGCGGTGCGGCGCCGCCCGGGCAGACGCGGCGGTCTGGGTACGCTGCTCGGCTGCTGGAGGTGGGCCAGGTGCCCTTCGAGCAACTCGGCGACTTCTGCGGCGGTCTGGAAGCGGACGGCCGGGTCCTTTTCGTGCAGCTTCTCGACGATTTCGACCAGCCAGTCCGGGATTTCCGGGTTGATTTGTCGGATGGGCCGCGGCTGCTCTTCGCAGATCCGCCGCAGCACGGCCAGGGCCGTCTCGGCACGAAAGGGGGGGCGGCCGGTGCATATCGCGTAGATCACGTTTCCCAGGCTGAAGAGATCCGCCCGATGATCGACGCCGTCCCCCTGGGCCTGCTCGGGGGCCATGTACCGCGGGGTGCCGGCGATCACGCCGCTGCGGGTCAGGCTGGCGTCGTCGACGGTCCGGGCCAGACCGAAGTCGGTGATCATCACCCGTTCCACCCCGTTCTCCAGCAGGATGTTGGCCGGCTTGATGTCGCGATGGATCAGTCCCTGGGCATGCGCGGCGGCCAGTCCGGCGGCGGTCTGCATGGCGATCCGCAGGATCTCGGGCACGGCCAGCGGGCCGGTCCGGTCGATCCGCTGTTGCAGCGAGCTGCCGGAAACGTAGGCCATCACCAGATAGGGCAAGCCGCGGGCTTCGGCCACCGCGTGAATGGGCACCACGTGCTCGTGTACCACCGCTGCGGCCGCCTGGGCCTCGCGGGCGAACCGCCGCCGGGCCGACGCGCTGATGGCCAACTGGGGCGCCAGGACCTTGATGGCCACGTTTCGGCTCAACGCCCGGTCGAAGGCCTTCAGCACGATTCCCATCCCGCCGTAGCCGATCACGCCGGCCACCTCGTAGGTTCCCAACCGGCCCAGCATGGCCGGATCGTCGGTGGGAGCGAGGAAGTCCAGCGCCAGTTTGTGATCGTCCGCAGCGCCAGGCGGGATTTGACCCGCAGCGACACCGCTGGGGCCGTCTTCTTCGCCGCCGCCTGCCTCGTGGTGCGCCGGCTGAGCTGCGCGAAGGAACTCTCCCACGTCGCTCCAGTCGTCGGCGTCCGCGGCCAGCGACTCCAGACGTTCCCGGCAGGAGGCGCAGGTGTCGAGATGCCTAACCAGCGCCGTTTCCTCATCGGCCGTGAGTTGATTGTCCAGAAACATCCGAAACTGCTCAGGACGACGGCACGGGCGATCGACGACCATCGTTTTTCCTCCACCGGCGGTGGTTCACCGGCCTTCGAGCTGTTTGAGTTTTTGTTTGAGCCGGGCCATGATCCGGCTGCGGGCCGCGTAGACGGCCCCCACGGACGTCTGCAAGGCGTCTGCGGTTTGCCTGATTTCGCGTCCCTCTACGGCGGTCCACCAGAAGGCCTTCCAGGTCGATTCCTGGAACTCCTCGCGGACTTCGCCGGCCGCCCATCGGAACGCCTCGCGCCGGTACTCCCGCCCGAAGAGCGTGGCGTCTTCGGCCGACGGTGCCGGCTGCTGTTCCAACAGGTGCCTGAAGCCGGTGCCACCGGTTCCCAAGTTCTCGGGCCGCGTCCGGGTCATGAAGTTGACGGTCATGTTCCTGGCGATGCGGAACAGCCAGCCGCGGAAGGATCCCCGACGGGGATCGGGGTCCCAGTGCTCGATGGCCGCGGCCACGGCTACGAAGGCCTCTTGGGTGAGTTCCTCCGCGTCGGCGTGCTGCAATCCCTTGCGTCGCGCCAGACGGTAGATCACCGGTTCGTAGATCTCCAACAACTCCGCCCACGCCCGCTGGTCACCCCGGTCGCGCAAGCGGACCAGCAGACTGTGGCGGGTGTCGGGGATCTCGCTCACTGGCCCTTCTCCGACTGACTACACACGCGCCGCGGGGCAATCTGACACGAATTGTTACGCAAAACCGCGATTTTCCGTAGTTTCGCCGACCGGCAGGTCGGCCGGGCGTTCATGCTAAGGCCCCGGTCGCAACGCTTTCTCAGTGCGCAAGTCTATGCTACAAAAAATGTTAGAGCAAGAACTCCGCAGTCTGCCCCCCCGACCCGGCCGACACGAATCTGTCGGCTGAGGGTCTCTCTGTAATGCACCTGGAGAGGGGGCCAAGGGGCATCGTCGCCGCCGGCGGACTTGCTTTTTGACCCAGAAACGCGAACACTGATCTAGGGTGGGGCAGTTCCGGGAATGGGGGGCAAATCGGTTCAGAAAGGAGCGGGTACCATGAAACCCATGGTGACGGTCTTGGGAGTCGTTGCCTTGCTGTTGGTCGTCACTGCCGACAGCCCGGCGGCACAGCGGCCATCGGGCGGCGTCGCCGCGCCCCAGGGGCATGCCGGTGCTGAGAAGGCGGCCTCGAACCCCGCCCGGGTATTTCCGCCGGGGGGCTCCCGCGACCCGGCTCATCAACGGCGGTGGTCGTACGGGAATCCGCCCTACTACGGCCGTCCTTGGGCCTACGGGAATGCGCCGTACTACCGGCGTCCTTGGGCCTACGGCAATGCGCCGTACTATCGTCGGCCGCCGGTCCAATACTACCCGTACTACGTGGTGCCCCAGCCGTACTTCTATCGGCCCTACTACGGTTATCCGATGCCTTACGGCTACGGGCCGTACTATCCCTTCTACGGGTTCTAACCGAGGGGGTTGGGAGAAGGATCTTGGTGCACGCGTCGGCGTGCCTTCGGCCGGTGCCCCAGGCGAGGCAACTCCCTTCCGGTGGCCAACGGATCGACTATGTCTGCCACCTGGAGCCGCGTGGCAAATCCGGTTCTACGGCTTGCCCTTGCCGTGGTCGCCGCCGACGGCTTCCAGGTTGCCTTCGCGGAAGGCGGCGGCCATGGCCAGGGGGACCTCGGCTTCGGCCAGGACGACGCGGGAGCGGTTGCGGGCGACGGTGGCCTTCATTTCTTGTTCCCGGGCCGTGGCCAACGCGCGGCGCTCCTCGGCCTTGGCCCGGGCAACCCGCATGTCGGCCTCGGCCTGATCGGCTTGCAGCCGGGCACCGATGTTCTCGCCCACGTCGATGTCGGCGATGTCGATCGAGACGATTTCGAAGGCCGTCTGGGCGTCCAGGCCCCGCTCGAGCACGGCGGTGGAGATCTTGTCGGGGTTCTTCATGACCTCCAGATGGCTTCCGGCGGAGCCGATCGAGGTGATGATCCCTTCGCCCACCCGAGCGATGATCGTCTCTTCAGTGGCTCCGCCGATGAGTTGCTCGAGATTGGTCCGCACGGTCACCCGGGCGCGGACCTTTAGCTCGACGCCGTTCTTGGCGATTGCACTGAGGGTGGCTTTGAGGGAGCGTTTGGGATCGGGGCAGTCGATCACCTTGGGATCGACGCTGGTGCGGACCGCATCGTGCACGTCGCGGCCGGCCAGGTCGATCGCCGCGGCCCGGTCGAAATCCAGATCGATGTCGGCCCGATGGGCGGCGATGATCGCGCGGACCACGTTATGCACGTTGCCGCCGGCCAGGTAATGTGCTTCCAGCCGCCGGGTGCTGATGCCGGTATCAGACTCCTCACCGATACCCTGCACCACCGTGATCTTGGCATTGACGATCTGCCGGCTGTTGACCCGGCGGAAGCTCATCCCGATCAGCTCCCAGATCTTCACATCGGCCCTGGCGAAGTAGGCCTGGATATAGATCCCGCCGTACATGGCCCCGATCACCACCAGGATAAACACGAAGACGGCTGCCACCCCGCCGATTACGAACCAGGTACTGGTGCTCAGGGCCAACAAGATGGGCAATCCGTAGTCCATAGCATCCTCCCGTCAATTGCGAGCGACAAACTCTCCGCCCCGGGGCTTCGCAGCCGCCTCCGCCCGGTAGCATAGCGGATCGCAGCGGAGGGGAATAGCTGTTTGGGTCGATTTTCGGCAGAATTCTCTCCCGCCGCCTGCCTGGCCCGGCCCCCTGCCCGCCCGCGGGCCATCTGCTATCCTTGATGTATGGCACGCGCGGAATTGGTCCATCTGGAATTGCTGGCGGAGGTGGACGCCCTGGTCGGCCGGCTTCAGGGCTGGGCGGAGGGTGCGCCGGCGTGGCAGGCGGCGGAGCCCTGCCGGGCGCTGGTCCGGCGGCTGGCCGAACGGGCCGGGTCGTTGCGGCTGCGGCTGGAAGCGCCCCTGGTGGTGGCCACGCTGGGCGGAACCGGCACAGGTAAGAGTGCCCTGGTCAATGCCCTTCTCGGGGCCGAGGTGGTCCAGACCGGCCGGCGGCGTCCCACCACCACCCGCCCCACGCTGATCTGCCGCCCGGACCTCACCCCCCAGATGATGGGAATCAGCCCCGACGGCGTCGAGTTGGCCGAGCGCGACCTGCCGGCACTGGCCGAACTGGTGCTGATCGACTGTCCCGACCCGGACACCACCGAGGACACCCAGTCGCCGGGGACCAACCTCTCGCGGCTACGCCACCTCTTGCCGCACTGCGATGTCCTGCTGGTGACCACCACGCAGCAGAAGTACCGCAGTGCCCGGGTGGCCGACGAATTGGCCGCCGCGGCCAGCGGTGCCCGGCTGGTCTTCGTCCAGACCCATGCCGACGTGGACCAGGACATCCGCGACGACTGGCGGAAGGTGCTCGATCACCAATACAGCACCGGCCAAGTCTTCCTGGTCGATTCGCCGGCGGCACTGGCCGATGCGCAGAACGGGCTCCAGCCGCGGGGTGAGTTTGCCGCCCTGGTCGACCTGCTTACACGGCAACTGGCCGGGGCGGCCGCCGCGCGGATCCGCCGGGCGAATTTCCTCGACCTGATCGGTGAGGTGCTGGGGCGATGCGGAGAGCGGATCGACGCAGCGATACCCGCCGTGCGGCAGCTCCAGACGGCCGTCGAGCGGCAGCGGGGCGAACTGGCCGCCCAGCTCGCCCGGCAGATGCACTCGGAACTGTTGGCCAACCGCCGGCAGTGGGAAGGCCGCATCCTGGGCCAGATCGCTTCCCGATGGGGACTGAGCCCCTTTGCGCTGGTCCTGCGGGTCTTCCAGGGGCTAGGTGGTCTGCTGATGAGCACGTTACTGTGGCGGGCGCGGACGCCGGCACAGATGGCCCTTTGGGGGGCGGTCGGCGGGGTGCGTAGCTGGCAGAAGCGCCGAGGGCAGAAGCGGACCGACCAGAGCGCGGATCGGGCCGTGGCCGGCTGTTGGAACCAGACGGAACTGCGAAAGGCCGCGGTGATCCTCGACGGCTACACGGCCGAGGCGGGTCTGCCGCGCGAGGGCGCCGCGGTGGAGACGATTACCGCCGAAGGCGACCGGGCCGGCGGCGGCTTCGTCCAGAGCGTCTCGACCCAACTCGAATCGCTTATCGCCCGGCTGGCCAGCCGCCACACCGGTTGGTTCACCCGCTGGCGCTACGAATTGCTGCTGGCCGCCATGCTGGGTGTGCCACTTTACCGTTCGGGGCGGAACTTCTTCTACGATTCATGGTGGGCCGGTGCGGACGTTTACGGAATCGACTTCTACGTTTCGGCCGCGTTCTGGTTGATCTTGTGGTGTTTGCTGTTGATTTGGGCGTTGACCAGCCGCTTGCGCCGCGGTTTGCGCCGCGAGCTCGACCGGTTGGCCCAGGGCTGGAACCACCCTTCCGCCGCCGCCGGGATCTTCGCCCAACTGGAAGGCGACTGCCGCAAAGTCGAACAGTTCCGACAGGAGCTGGATCATATGGAGCAACACGTAGCCCAGTTGCGCCGCCAATTGGCGTTGCCGGATGAGAGACTAGGTCATAAAGGTAGATCCTGAGCAGGAGGCCGTCCAAGGTTCGAGGGTCGACGTCATGCAAAGCGATTCGGAGCATCATGCCAAGCGGATTGGGTTTGTCGCCACGCGGATCTTCGGCAACGACGGTGTGAGCCTGGAGATTCGCAAGTGGGCGGAGATTCTGGAGGGCATGGGACATATCTGCTTCTTCATTGCGGGCCAGTGTGACCAGGATCCCGAGCGTTCCCAGTTGATCCGCGAGGCCCATTTCACGCACCCGATCATTCGGGAAATCGGCCGGCAGTGCTTTGGTCGGGCCCGGCGCAATCCGCAAGTCAGCGCCGAGATCCATGAGATGACCTGGGTGATCAAGGAGAAGCTCCATTCGGCAATCCGCCGATTCAGCTTGGACTTGATTATTGCGGAGAACTGCCTGACGATCCCGATGAATATTCCCTTGGGTCTGGCCGTATTAGAGACGGTGATGGAGACGGGCATCGGGTGCATTGCCCATCATCACGATTTTGTCTGGGAGCGTGAGCGGTTCCTGGTCAACGCGGCCGAGGACCTTCTGCTGACCGCGTTTCCGCCGGGGCTGCCGCAGATGCAGCACGTGGTGATTAACTCGCAGGCAGCTCGCGAGTTCAGCCGGCGCACGGGCTTGCCCTGCCGGGTGATCCCCAACGTGATGGATTTCGACCATCCGCCCGCGCCGCCCGACGAGTATTGTGCGGGCTTCCGCGAGAGTATCGGGCTTGGCCGGGACGATTTTCTGATTCTCCAACCGACGCGCGTGGTGCAACGCAAGGGTATCGAGCACTCGATCGAACTCACACGTCAGTTGGACGATCCCCGGTGCCGACTGGTCATTACACATGCCTCAGGAGACGAGGAAGACACGTATCCTGATCGAGTTCGCAAGTACGCGGCGCTGATGGGCGTCGACGTGATCTTCGCCGAGACGCACATCAGCCATCAGCGCGGAACTGCCGAGGACGGCCAGAGGCAATACACCATCTGGGACGCGTACCACCAGGCTGATCTCGTCAGTTATCCTTCTACGTACGAGGGCTTCGGCAATGCGTTTTTGGAGGCGGTCTACTACAAGAAGCCCATCCTAAGTAACCGCTACGCCATCTATCGTACGGACATTGAGCCCTGCGGCTTCCGGGCGATTGTGATGGATGGGTTCCTCACAGACGAGGTGGTTGATCAAGTCCGCCGCCTGGTTGAGGACAAGAGCTGCTGGCAGGAGGCCGTGGACCACAACTACGAAGTGGGCAGGCGGTTCTTTTCCTACCGCAGAGTGGAAGACGAATTGCGCGCGATCCTGGCCAAGCCGGATTTGGCGTGACCTTGCGAAACTGCCTTTGACCCGGGAAGCCGTGTCTAGCCGCTGCCGGGGGTCTTCGCCCAACTGGAAGAGGACTGCCGCAACGTCGGGCAGTTCCGCTGGGAGCCGATCGGCCAACACGTGCCGCCGTGGCGCCGGCAATGGACGTTGCCGGGTGAACAGCTTGGGCACCGGGAGCCGCAAAGGAATCACTTCCCACATTCGCAAAGGCACAATCCCCAAGTTGTTTCTTCCCAGGACCTCCTCAGTAGTTGAAGCCCGAGTGCGGCTTGGTCACGGTTCTGTAAAGTCTGCAAACCTTCTGCCGCATGAACTGCGTCCGTGGAGGTCAGCAGTGCGGTCAAGGTGCCGACTGATAAGGACTTATGCACTGCGGCCGGGGGACATCCTCCAAACTGGTACGGCATTTGCAGGCAAACCGGCTGCATGTCCGAGTGGCCCTACGGGCCGAAAGGAAGTTCCCATTTCACGGAAGGAGATCGAAATGCGTGCCAAACTCAAAGGAACCGCTGTGCTGCTTGCCGTCACCGCTGCGGTGGTGATCGGCGCTGAAACGGCCAGGGCCGAGCAGAAGGCGACCCTACAGGGCGTCGAAATATCATGGAACGGCCAGGGAGAAATCCAGCTTGCAGCGGACGACGACGGCGAGTTGTCGCTAAGCCTCCGGCTCAACGGGAACGTGGTGGTCCGGGGAGAACAGCTTGTCGCAAAGGCGGACCGCCTGACCTACAGTGCAGCAAAAAAGGTCGTAAGTCTCGAATCTGCCGGCAGCGGCAAAGTGCAACTGTCGTTTCAGATGCCGGATGACGGCCCGACCCTGCGGCTTGCTGCACGCAAGATCGTCATCTCGCTGTCAGACGGTCGCATCAAGGTCGACGGCGCCGGAACCCTCAGCACACCAGGTGAGAAACGGCCCCAGTAACTGCAACAGCACGATAGTCCCATGGTGTTTGCATTTGGCCGACGGGAAAGCCCGCCGCGATACGACTGGCGTGTTTCGCGCCTGTGCGGCCGGCGAGCCTGCCGGCCAAATGCCCTCCTGTTGTCCGGTCAGATGTCTGCCTGAGCTCCTGGGCCGATTGCAGACCGCTCAGCCCCGGACCGCAGCTTGCCACAGGAAGGACTCTCGAGTAGATTCCCGTGTAGGGATTCTCACACGAGGGCAAATCTGATGGGATTTCGGTGGCTGCTTGTCGCGGGAGTCATGGTTAGCGTGCTGGCCGGCTGCGGGGCACCCAACACGCAGGCGCCGCCCGCCGGCGGCCAGCCGGCAGACCGCCGCCGCTGGCCGGCAGCAATCACGTCCGCCCAAGACGGGACTGTGCCGGCAAATGACAAGAGCCCCAGTGCTGGCGCTGCGCAGGCCGCGATCGAGCGGGTAAGGGAGCTGGGCGGCACCGTGGAATTCGACCAGGCCGGCAACGTGATCGTCGTCAACTTGCCCGAATGCCAAGCCGTCGACGACGATCTGAAGCTGCTCAGCGCGCTGTCCAAGCTCCAACGCTTTGGTGTGCGGAGTGCGGGGATTACCGACGAGGGGCTTAAACACCTCGAGGCGTTTTCGGAACTCCGGCACGTACACCTCCTGTTTGCAAACATCACCAACGAGGCCCTCTCGCAACTGGTGGCTGCCGCCGATCTGGAGACCTTGGACCTGCGGGGATGCGGGCGGGTCGGTGACGCCGGCTTGGAGCACTTGGGGGAACTGAAGAATCTCAAGACCCTGCAACTCCAGGGGCCGCTGATTACCGACGCGGGCATGAAGTATCTGGCCGGCTTGACCGGACTGACGACGTTGGCCCTGGAGCAGACATTTGTTTCCGACGCCGGACTCGCCGTTTTGGAGAACTTCCCGCAGCTTGAGGAACTCAGCCTGTTGCAGTCCGACAACATCAGCGACCGCGGTCTGGTCAACCTCCAGTATCTGGCGCACCTCCAGCGGCTTACGCTGCGAGGCACGCCGATCGTCGGCAGCGGGCTGGTCCATCTGAAGATGCCCGTCCGGCTCAGATACTTGGACCTCAGCCAGACGCCGGCCACGGATGAAGCCTTGGAGAACCTTCGGGGCTGCACGTCGCTTAGGTCGCTGAATCTCTGGCAAACCCAAGTTACCGACGCGGGAATCGCCCATCTGAAAGGCATGTCGCAGCTTGCTTGGCTGAAGCTGTATAATACGGCGGTGGGCGACGCCGGGCTGGGCAATCTCCGCTGGCTCAACCTGATGCAGACGGGGATCTCCGATGCCGGCCTGCAACACCTTCGCAAGCTCACCAAGCTCCGCGAGCTCGACCTTACGGCGAACTTCATTAGCGAAGACGCCGCGCGGCAACTTCAGGCCGCCCTGCCCAACTGCAAGATCACGTGGTAGCACCGTGCAGCAGCCGGCTTTGCGCTTTGGTGCGCCGTGCTTCCGAGCACGCTCGGTCACCGCAGAACCCCCATCTGAAGGTGAACTTGGGCCAGCCGGGCGTTCTGCCTATTGACTTCTCCGCACGGGCGATTAAGGTCAAACATGTTCCGGTTGGGCAGATTGCCCCGCGTGTGCTGGAGCCTGAACGGCTACTGATCGAGTTCAGCTTGCGGCCGAACAGGCTAACGCTACAACGCTAGGTGTTTTTACGGAGCTGGCATCACTCGCAGTGGTCCAATAACTCAGCACGCGTGGGTAGAACGTTCAAATCGGACCTTTTAGCGGGCGGGCTTGCCCGCCGTGCAGTCCATGGAAAACTCCCGGTGATTACACGGCGGGCAAGCCCCAATACCGTTCAATTAAGGGCGAACCTGGGGTGACCACAGTGGCACCGGCGTCTCGCCGGTGTGATGCAACTCATGGCAACGCGTTCACTTATGTCACACCGGCCAGACGCCGGTGCCACTTGCTCCTCCTTGATATTGCACTTGATTGAACGGTATTGGGGCAAGCCCGCCCGCTAAACGACATTGTCGCGAGACATCGCGTTGCAGTACTGATCAACCTCAGCGATGACAACACACAGGATCTCTATGATGAACAAAGAAAAAGTCGCCCGTCGCGAGTTTCACAGGGCCGGCTCGCTTATGGTGGCCGGAGCCGCGACGGGCGTCACCGGCAAGGCCATCGCCGCAGAGAAGAAGGCCGAGCCGAAAATGGACTCCAAGAAGGTCCGCGGCTACAACGAGAAGATGGGCTACCGTCGGCTGGGCAAGACGAACCTGTGGATCTCGGAAATCAGCCTGGGCGGTCACTGTCCCCAGATCCCTCAAAACCCCAAGGCCCTTGAAAACCCCGGGAAGATCGTCAAAAACCGCAAACAGGTCCTGGCCAAAGCGCACGAGCTTGGGATCAACTTCTTCGATACCGACATGGCGAAGGAGTGCAGGGTTTACGGGCAGGCGCTCCGCGAGCTGAAGCTCCGCGACCGGTTCTACGTCAGCTTCGACAGTTGGGCGACGGGCTTTCCCGAGGAGCGCCGCAAGGAGGGAGAGTCGAGGAAACATCATTGGCTCCGACTGGTCGACAATCGGCTCCGCGACTATCACACCGATCATCTCGACTTCTGGCGCCCGGTCAGTTGCATGGAGCTCGACGAGATGGTCGAGGCGTTCGAGGTCATGCATTCCGCCGGCAAGGTCCGCTTCCTGGCCGTTTCGAATCACGATCCGGAGAAGGTCAAGCAGATCGTGGCGCACCCCAGCGCCAAGATCAGCATGGTGCTGTTTCCCTATTTCGTCATGACCAAGGAATCCGAGACGGGTGTGTTGGCCGCGTGCAAGCAGCGGGACGTGGGCGTGGTCGCCATCAAGCCGCTGTCGGCCGGTTTCCTCGCCCAAAACGGTACCGTGAAGCATCTTAAGAAGGTGCTCTCGACGCCGAATCTCAGCGCGGCCATTCCGGGCGTGAGAGACGTTGCGCAACTCCAGGAGAACGTCCAGGCCTCGTACACCCGCGACGTGGCCCTCACCGAGAAGGAGCTGCAAGAGCTGGCGCGGGAGGCGCGAGACCTCTTCGATCGGCTCCCGCAGCGGTATCGGTGGTTGCGCAGGTGGGAATACGTGTAGGAGGGGTTCCGTGAAAGGCTATCAGAGTGCGGCTACCGCAGTGCTCTTGACGATCGTGACCGGCGCCGGTGAGCCGTGTGCGCTGGGCCACCTTCTTCAGAGGTGTCACGACGAGCGGCCGGCAAGCGGTTGGAGCGTAGTTGCCTCGGTCAGGAGCAACGCCAGAGTAGTCGCCAGAGGCGCTATCTTGGCCTGAAAACCTTTCCCCGCCAGAGGACCACAAACAACACGCTCGCCAGCGCGAGCGCGGACGTACCGGGCTCGGGTACCACCAGCTTCGCTATGAAGGCATCGTCCCAGCCGATGTGCGCCCCGCCCAGGGACCCCTTCGTAAGGCCGGAAATGTACAGGCTCCCCAGGGCGTCGGCCGAGACGCCGTAGGCCTCCTCCCAAGCACTTGTGCCGAGCTGTCGGGTCCAGAGGAAATTGCCGGCTCCGTCGTACTTGCTCACAAAGGCATCGTATGACCCCGCGCTGGGCCCGCCGAGAGACCCCCATGTCCAGCCGGACATGTACACGTTCCCCAAGCCATCGGCCGAGACGCCGTAGCTGTAGTCCTGAACGCTTGTGCCGAGCTGCCGGATCCACAGCAGGTTGCCGGCGTCGTCGTACTTGCTCACGAAGGCGTCGAGCGACCAGACGCCTGCGTTGGGCCCGCCGAGCGACCGGTCGGTATACCCCGAAATGTACACGTTGCCCGCGCCGTCGGCGGAGACGCCCTTGCCGTAGTCAGAACCGTCTGTGCCGAGCTGTCGCGTCCAATGCAGATTGCCCGCCGCGTCGTACTTGCTGACGAAGGCGTCGGCCGACCAGAGGCCGGTGTTGGGCCCGCCCAGCGACCCATAGGTTTCCCCAACGATGTAGACGTTGCCCAGGGCGTCGGCCGAGGCACCGTAGCTCTTGTCATGATGGGTTGTGCCGAGTTGGCGGGTCCAGCGCAAGTTGCCCGCACCGTCGTACTTGCTCACGAAGGCATCGGTCTGCCCCGCGTTCGCCCCGCCCAGGGAGCCGTACGTATAGCCCGCAATGTACACCTTGCCCACGCCGTCGGCCGACACGCCGAAGCTCGAGTCGCTATCGCTTGTGCCGAGCTGTTGGGCCCAGAGGAGGTTTCCCGCGCCGTCGTACTTGCTGAGGAACGCATCGCCTTTGCCCGCGTTGGGGCCGCCTATGGAGCCCCGAGTATACCCCGAAATGTACACGCTGCCCAGCCCATCGGCCGAGACGCCGTAGCTCTTGTCATCATCGCTTGTGCCGGGCTGTCGCGTCCAGAGCAGATTGCCGGCGGCGTCGTACTTGCTCACGAATGCACCGGACCTGCCCACGTCGGGGCCGCCCAAAGAACCCTCAGCGAAGCCCGACATGTACACGTTGCCGAGGCCGTCGGCCGAGACGCCGTAGCTGCGGTCCCAATAATATGTCCCGAGCTGGCGGACCCAGGCGATGTGGTACGGGTCTTCCGCGTGGGCAGGACCGATCGTTGCCAACATGGCCCACGCCACCAACAGGAAGCCAAGAACTTGCCGTCGAAACATGTGTGTGTCCTCCCCTTGCCCGTGCTGTGGTTCCGTCGCAAGCGCAGAACGTCGCGACGCGCTATCTTGCCCGGAAGGCCTTTCTCCACCAGAGGACCGCAAACAACAGGCCGGCCAGCGCGAGCGCGGCCGTACCGGGTTCGGGTACCACCAGCTTGGCTGTGAAGGCATCATGCCAGCCCGCGTTGGGCGCGCCCAAAGAGCCCTCGGTGTAACCCGCAATGTACACGTTACCCAGGCCGTCGGCCGAGACGGCGAGGCTCCGGTCCTCCTCGCTTGTGCCGAGCTGTTGCGTCCAGAGCAGGTTGCCTACCGCATCGTACTTGCTCACGAAAGCATCACCCCAGCCCACGTTGGCCCCGCCCAGCGAGCCCCGGGTCCGACCTGAAACGTAGACGTTGCCGAGGCCGTCGGCCGACGCGCCGTAGCTCTCGTCCCAATTGCTTGTGCCGAGCTGTCGCGTCCACAGCAGACTGCCCGCGGCGTCGTACTTGCTCACGAAGGCATCGGGCACCAACCCCACTTTTGGCCCTTCCAGAGAGCCCCACGTTTCGCCCGAAATGTACACGTTGCCAAGACCGTCGGCCGCGACGCCGTGGGCCTCGTCAATATCGCTTGTGCCCAGTTGTCGCGCCCACAACAGGTTGCCTGCGGCGTCGTACTTGCTCACAAAGGCGTCGTGATCCCCCGCCTCGGGCCCACCCAGGGACCCATACGTCCAGCCGCAAATGAACACGTTCCCCAGGCTATCGGCGGACACCCCGTGGCTGCAGTCAACATCGCTTGTCCCGAGCTGTCGCGTCCACAGGAAGTTCCCTGCGGCGTCGTACTTGCTCACGAAGGCATCTTCCTTGCCTGCATTGGGCCCGCCCAAAGAAAGCTCCGTTATGCCGGAAATGTACACGTTGCCGAGCCCGTCGGCGGAGACGGCGGTGCTACCGTCATTGTTGACTGTGCCAAGCTGTCGGGTCCACAGCAGATTGGCGGCGGCATCGTACTTGCTCACGAACGCATCTTCCCAGCCTGCCCTGGGCCCGCCCAGGGAGCCCCAGGTCGAGCCCGAAATGTACACGTTGCCCAGGCCGTCGGCCGAGACGCCGTAGCTGATGGTCATGAACTGCTTTGTCCCGAGCTGTTGGGTCCATAGGAGGTTGCCCGCGGCGTCGTACTTGGTCAGGAAGGCACCGTCCCTCCCGTCCGGCCCGACGAGGGAGCCCGAGGCCGAGCCCGAAACATACACGTTGCCCAGGCCGTCCGCCGAGACGCCGTAGGCGTGGTCAACGCCGCTCGTGCCCAGTTGTCGGACCCAGGCGATCTCGTACGGGTCCTCCGCCTGGGCAGCACGCACCGCCGCCGACACCGCCACCAGCCAAACAAGAGATTGCCGTGCAAACATGTCGTGTCCTCCGCTTGGTCGCCGCCCAAAGAGATGCCAAGGATCGAGACTTTAGCCCCGGACTTCTCACGTGTGACGTTCGCCTGGATACGTTCCAGGCTCACCACGCCCCCTAGTTTACCAAGATTGAAGTTGATGTCAACAGGGTGCCCGCATTTTTCCGCCCAAAATCGGCCGAAGACGGCTACCTTAATGCCCAAGGACCCCTCTGGAAACGCAATTCAGGCCCCGTTTCTCGCGCCGGCGCCCGTGGGTCACTTGCCGGTGGCGAGCCGCCGAGCGTCCGCGTACGCTTTGTTGCCCACGGTGTCCACCGGGCCGGTCAGACCGGGACCGCCGGCGGCGACGTAGCCGCCGCTGGCGCCGGAGATCTCGGGGCTCAGCCAGAAGGAATAGAGCGAGCCGCGGCGTAGGTGAAAGCGAAACCGGACCGGCTTGCCGGTCAACTTCGAGAGATCGTTGGCGCCCTTCCACTTCACCGCGAGCAGTGTCCCGTCCGCGCGAAGGGGGACACAGTTGGCTCGCGTGAAGGGTTCGATGACCCGGCCCGACCGGTCGAGGACCTCTGCGCGGAGCTCGCCCCGGTCGGCATCGACGTTGACCATCGGGTACTTGCCGTGGAAGCGGAGCGGCCGGGTGGTCAGCACGCCGGGTTTGTCGCCGGCGTCCATCGAGGCGAATCCGTCGCGCCGCAGCACGGCCAGGCCGGTGCTGCAATCGCCGTCCCAGAACTTGTCGTTGATGGCCCGGCCGCTGACGTAGAAATACAGCAGATCGCCGACCACCAGGCAGCCTCCGCCGGCCGACTGGACGTTGCCCCAATTCCAGGCGCCCTCGGTCGGGTTGACCCCGATGAACGGCCGCCGGTCGGGCCGGTGCCAGTGGAAGCCGTCGCGGCTGAAGCCCAGCAGCACTTCGTTCCGCTTCTGGATGCCCAACCTGGCACACTCGCTGTTGTGCGGTCCTTGCCAGATCGAAAACAACCCCAGCAAGAGACTCTCGTAGGCCACCGCGTCGAGATTGTACAGTTGCGGCTGGTTGCCGCTGAACTCGGCCCTCGGATGATGCGGATCGAGCCGATCGGCGCCGACCCAAAGGTGCTGGCTCTCTTCATCTCGCCCCAGACAGGCCACCGGGTCGGGATGTTCGCGGTAGGCCCGGGAGCGCCCGCCGAGGAAGATCCGACGACTCAAGACCCAGACGCCGCGGAAGGGGTTGAAAAAGACGGTGGTCCGATCACCGATTCCCGGCGAGTTGGCGATTCGCTCCGACCAGTGGATTCCGTCGGCCGAGACACGGTAGGTGAGCGTCCAGCCTCCGGGGGCATCCGAGCGCACGGCCGTGAACATCTTGTAGCGCCTCTTGGGATCGGTCTCCCGGTGGTCGAGCCAGACAATGCTCGAATCGCGCTCTTCCCGGAGCACCACGTTCGTGCCCGGCTCGACGTCCAGCGACGGCTTCTGCCAGTGGACCCCGTCCTGGCTGGTGGCGTAGCAGGTCGACTGCACGTAGCCGCCCATGTACCACATCTTGAAGAGCTTCTCTTGCGGGTCGTACCAGACGCCGTCGCTGAAGACCATGGCTGCCGGGGCCCGGCCCTGCTGCTCCCAGGGCCTGTCCGCCTTGAGCACCGGGTTGGCCGGGTGGTAGCGGGCCTCATGGAAAGTCCGCTTCAACGTGGTCTGCTGGATCAGGAAATCGTCGACGAACAACTGCCGGCCCACGTCGATGGGGATCACTTCCGGCGGTTGCTTCAGATACGGCACTGGCATCGGCTCGCGCGTCAGACGCTCGAAGCTCGGCGGCCACTGCTTGGGCAGTTGGATCCCGTTGTAGAGAAGCTGCCCCCCTTGCGTCTCACCGGGCGGTTCAGCCGATATCAGGGGACCCCATCCCCCGAGTAAGATGAAAACCAGAATGGTCAATCGAAACGTGTTACGATTCATCTTCCCATCCTCCGCCTTTCGAGTTACGCGCATCATGGCCGGGCGGCAGAAAACTTGTCAACTCGCTGGCCAGGGCTTTCCCTTGAAATAGAACTGGAAGCCGGGAGGAAACAGATCGGCCGTGATCTCCGGGTCGCCCAGCTTGAAACGATGACCCTTGCGCAACTTTTCCCGGTGCTCTTGGATAAAGCGGCCCCAGCGCGCCTTCGTGGCCTTGGTGATCTCGGGGTCGAGCTTCTCTTGGGAGCGGGCCTGGTTGTCCTCGAGTATCGTCAGCAGCAATCGGACCACCCATTTTCCACCCAGTTCGTCGTTGTCCATCCGCTCCAGCCAGACCTCCATGATCCGGTCGTTGGTGATCCCGTTGGCCGGCCCGGCCGCGGCCGCCGCATTGAGCAGGTACTTCTCCGTTTCGGTTTGGAGGATGGCAAGGATCGGTTTCCGGAACGCCTCGCGCGGGTGCTTCTTCGCCGTATGACACGCGGCTATCTGGAGATCGACGTAGTCGTGGGCGAGAAGCTCCGGGAGCATCTCCAGCGCGCCCTCCGGAATCGGATCGGGCATGTGCTCCAGCACGAACTCCCGCATATAGGGTGTTTCATACTTCAGCCAGCGCGTTACCTGCTCGGGCCAATCCACCGGGCGGAAGTCGTTGCGCATCTGCATTGCGATCAGGTAGACCGCCGCCGCGCCCGGCGTCTGGGGAGCGGTGGCAACCTTGGCACCGCGACCGAGAAGCTGTCGCGTCGAGAAGCGGTAGCCGTAGGCCGAGCCGCGCGGACGGAAATACTGATGCGTCTCAAACGGCAGCGTCTTGGTGGCCTCGATCGATTTGGTATACCCCCGGATCAAGTCCGGCAGGTCCTCGGCCGTGCCCACGCACTCGTAGATGAAGGAAATCGCGCCGAGTGCCTTCGCCTCCGGGTCGCGGGCCAGCCGGGCGGCCAGGCGCCGCAAGGGTTTGGCGAACGCCGGCCGCCACACGCGCCCGACGAAACGGCGTTGCTGCGCGTAGTACTCTGGCATCACCACGTTGTCGCCGTGCAGATAAAACCGTGGATTGGGAAGTCGTTCGCCCATCTGGCCGTATGCCGCCAGCGACAGCTCGACGTCGTCGGCCCGCAGGCCTTGCTCGACCAGCGCGATCAGGGCCTGCGTCGATTCTACCGTGTGCATCTTCCCGATGCTGGGCAGGGCGTCGCGGTCACCTTTCCGGGCGTGCTGGAGCAGAATGGGCAGGTAGACCGGGTGCAGCATGGCCTCGAAGTCGGCAATCACCCGGTCGCGACGCTCGCCGATTCCCGCCACCGGTTCGCGCGGCAGCTTTTTCATCCGTCGATAGACTGCCCGGGCCTCCTGCGGCGACGGCACTTTCAGGGTGATCGTCGTCAGACCGGTCGCAAACCGACGCTCCCGGTCCATGCGGTCGCCATTGACAATCCGAACGCGGTATCGGCCGGGCTTTTCCAGACGCAGGTAGCGCGGCAGGTACAAGGTCTGCTCGTATACCTCACCGGGCTTCAACTTCCAAGCCGACTCCCGTCCGCCAAAGTTCCGCGGCTTGGGCATACCCTCCAGGGGCGGGCCGATCTCCTTTCCGTTCCGGTCCACCGGCACCGCGGTGATCGTATAGCCGTCGTTTCGGCGCAGGGCCGGATAGGAGGCGCCCTTCTCGTAGGGCAGCGGCTCCGTGCCCGGGTTTTCCAGGCGATAGTGGATTAAGATGTTCTCGCCCAGAAGGTACTCGTTGCGGTCGTGAAGCAGTGTGACGTGCCCCATCGGCCCTCGCGGTACGCCGCTGCCTGGATCTTCGTCTCGTGCGTCTTCGGTCCACGGCGTCAGGGTGGTGGCAGGGCTTCTCGGCGGCGGTTGGGGCCTCTGCTCGGCCCGAACGCTCGAGACCAGCAGCACGCCGGCCAGCACGGTGCCGAACGCGACCACGGCAACGGTTGAACTGAGATTCATACGAGTGATCACGTTTCTCTCCTTGTCCAAGAGCCGGGTGATGCGGCCGTGGAGGCCGTCAAGTTTGGGCTGTAGAACACCGATACCGAAAGGCACCCGCGCACCAAGGCCGGTCCGAGCCGCGATTTCAACCAACAGCTCCGCGAAGCGGCGGCCGTCGCCCTGGACGCGCAGCACGTACCCGTCGCAGATCTCTTCGCGGAGTTCCGAAAGACAATTGTTGACGCGGTGGATCAACGGGTTCCACCAGTAAAGCAGCGCCGCGACGCGCTGTGCCAGACCTACCCACCGGTCACCACGCACGATATGGGCCATTTCGTGAAGCAGTAACGCCTGAAGCGCCTCGCGGGCCGTTTCCTGTTCGATTCCCTTGGGCAGCACGAGCACCGGTCGCAGCAGGCCCAGCGACAGCGGCACCGTCAGCGAAGGCGAGGTGAACACCCGCGGCGCTTGCCGCAGGCCCAAGGCCCCCGCCGCCGTGCGAACCATCCGCTCGAGACGACGGTCACGGGACGGCTCCAGCCAGTGGCGGAGCCTGGCAACCAGTAGCCAGCCGCGCCCCAGCAGCACCGCGCGTGCCAGGACACCCAGCATCCACACGGACAGCCATAGCGTTCCGGCGATCCTCCACCAACCAGGTCTGGAAGGGCTACCGCCGGCTTGTGGCAACCAGTGGCCAGCGGTACCCTCGGGGGCGGCTTCCTCCGAAACGAGCGGCTTGAGGGGCGGATGGTTCACAGGGTCCGTAAGGCCACCATCCAGCGGGGATTCGTCGATAGAGGTCGGGGGACTCGGCAAGGTGACCATCGGGTCGATCCCAGGTCGCCTCGACGGGGCCGCCCGGGGTGGTACCGGCGCTATCGGTCGGCCGAGATCTTGTGGCTCCAACACCGCCACGGCAATCGAGCTCAACCGGGTCTGGGCTGCCACCCACACCAGGACCGGCGAGAGGAGGGCCAAGCCGAGCGCGGACAGGAGTATGCCGTGCCGTAGCGGCGCCGCGCATCTCCGACACAGGAGCGCTGCCGCCAGCCCGGCACCGCTTGCCAAGCTTACTGCCACCGCAAGGTTAAACAGATAGATCGCAGTTTCGGGGCGCACGCAGATCCGCTCGAGTGTAATCATGACGGTTTGCCCTCCTGTTGCTCCGGCGGCGACGAGGCCGACGCCAGCACGCGCCGGAGCCGCCGGATCTCGTCGGGATTCAGTTGCCCGGAGCCCAGAAGGCTCATGACAAGGTTGCTCGCCGAACCGCCGAAAAAGTCGCCGACAAAGCTGTTGGCCAACAGCGCGGCCGTCTGTTGACGGCTGACGGCCGCCAGGTAGCGATCTGCGCCTTGCCCCCGGCGGCGGACGAGCCATCCCCGCCGCTCCAGCCGACGTACCAGATTCAGGATCGTGGTTCTGCCCACCGGTCGCGCGGCCGAGACCACCTGCCAAATCTCGGCCACCGACGCGCCCCGGGATCCACGATCCCAGACCGTTTCCATCAGTTCGTACTGCGCAGCAGTGAGGTTTCCCTTGGGCGTTGGCACGGGAGCAGCCTCCCAACAATTGGGGTCAGGCCGACGTTAGTCGTTAGGGCCGTCTTCTCGGTAGGGAGATAGGTTCCGCTAATGACTAACGTCGGTCCGACCCCTGGATCTTCGACGACACTCGTCGTCGCTGCTCGCAAGATTAGACGACACTCGTCGTTAAAAGTCCCCGCCAGGTCGGAAAAAAACCGTCGGCGGACCGGATCGCCCCCGCTCTGTCGCGCCTAAGGCGTTACAACAGAAAGAGTTAGACCTCTTCTGGGATCACCCAGGGCTTACGGTACTCCCGCTTGAAGAGGGCCTGGGCACGGGCGTCGTCCATGTGCTCGGTTTTCGGGTCGATGTTCACCTTGGCGCCGCCGGCACGCAGGCTGGCCGTGGCGTAATGGACCAACAGGGCGCTGCGGTGGCCGTGCTCGATGTCGGCACTGGGCAACTCCCGGCTGCGGATGCACTGGATGAAGTTTTCCTTGTGCTCCGGATCGGGGAAGCGGCCGAAGACGCGCTTGGTGACGACCGGTTTGCGGCTTACGGGCCGCCGGTAGACCTCCCAGCCGCCGCCGTGCCGGCCCACGTACATCACGCCCTCGGTGCCGTAGATCTCGATCCGGGTGGCGTTTTGCGGCCAGTAGGGGATCATGTCGCTTTGGCGCAGCACGCCGTCGGTCTTGAGCATGTAGGGCGTGTACAGCGTCAGCTCGAAGGTTATCACCAGCTTGTCGAACTGGTAGACGGCCACCTGGCTGTCGGGCGTCTCATCCGCGCCTTCTTCCGCGTACCGCCCGCCGGTGCAGTAAACCGACCTGGGATACTCCACGCCGCAGAGCCAGCGGGCGAGGTCCAACTGGTGGACGCCGTCGTTGGCCATGTCGCCGCTGGAGTAGCGCCACCAGCCGTGCCAGTTGCGGTGGAAATTCGTGTTGTACTTGGCCTTGGGGGCGGGGCCGTTCCACATGTCCCAGTTGAAGCCCGCGGGTGGATCGCTGTCGGGCTTTGCGGCAAAATTGCCCTGGCCCTTCTGGTTGTAGACGCGGCACATGTGGATCGTACCCAGCTTTCCCTCTTCGATGTACTTCTTGGCCTCGAGGTTGTAGGGCGCGCTGCGGTTTTGCGTGCCCACCTGCATGACCCGCTTGTGCTTTCGGGCGGCCTTGACCATTTGGCGGCCTTCCCAGCAGTTGTGGCTGGGCGGCTTCTCGACGTAGACGTCTTTGTCGGCCTGGGCACCCCAGATGGCGGCCATGGCGTGCCAGTGGTCGGGCGTGGCCACCACGATGGCGTCGACCGATTTGTCGCTGAGCGCCTTGCGCATGTCTTGCACGCACTTGGGTGCCTTGCCGCCCTGGAGCTGGGCGAACTCCTTGCTGCGCGACTCGAACATTCCGCTGTCCACGTCGCAGACGTAGCCGATCTGGCAGTCGCCCCGCTCCAGAAAACCTTGGGCCAGTTGTCGACCGCGGCCGCGGACGCCCACGCTGGCCAGGGTGATTTTTTCGTTTTCTGCATAGGCCCGGGCCGACCGGGCGCTGCTGAGGATGGTCACCCCGGCGGCCAGCCCCAGGCCGGTCTTCTTCGAGCGATTGAGGAATTCACGGCGATTGATGGTATTCATCGGCAGTCATCCTCCAGAAAGGGTGTGGCAATCATGCCGCCGAAGGCTACGGCACGAGGGATGTCCCGTCGGGGATTCAGTGCGACGGTCATTATGGGCGCTGCGCAACGGCGGTGTCAAGGAAGCGGCCTTCTCGCTCGTCCCCAGGCTCCCACGAGGCCATGAGAAGGCTGAGGGCAGGAACCTATTTCTTTCCCGCACGCCGCTGCCGCTGGAAGAACCGGGTGAGGATTTCGCCGCAAGGTCGGGCCAGCACACCGGAGACGATCAGGCAGCGATGGTTCAGCCGACTGTCGTCCAGCAGGCGATACAGGGTGTGGACCGCCCCGGCCTTGGGATCGGCCGCCCCGTAAACGACCGTCGGGATTCTCGCCTGGAGGATCGCCCCGGCACACATCGGGCAGGGCTCCAGGGTGACGTAGAGCGTGCAATCGTCCAGCCGCCAGGAGCGAAGCGCCTCGGCCGCCTGGGTGATGGCGATCATCTCGGCGTGGGCCGTGGGGTCGTGAAGCTGCTCCCGCTGGTTGTGTGCCCGGGCGATCACCCGATCGTCGTGCACAATCACCGCACCGATCGGCACCTCGTCCTCCCGCAGCGCCTGCTCGGCGTCCTCCAGGGCCAGTTTCATGAAGTGTTCGTGCACGGGCGGCTGCTTTCCAGACTCGCAGGAAGATTTGTACGAGGCGGCTACGGTCGCCGACCATTGTAGGAGGTATCTGCGATGGCGACCATAACAGCAGGTGAGATTGTCGCCGGCTACGGGCTGCCTTCGATTGTCAATTCGATCGGCTTGGCCCAGACGTAGCTTGTCGAGCCGCCTTTGCCCAGGCCGACGACGCGGAGGCTGACGGGGCCCAAGCCGAGGGTGGCGGGATCGATCTTGAGTTGGCCGCGCTCCCCGGTGATCGTGCCCAGCAGGCGGCTGTTGTGCAGCACGGCGATACTGGTCGAACCCGGAGAATCGGCCCTGACCACCAGCGGATTGCCGGGCCGGGCGGTTCCCGTCGGCGCAACCGACGCGGTGATCTTCCGGTCGTGATTGGCCGTAGTGATGGACGTGATCCACCGACCTTGGGACTGGATCGGCCCGGCTTCCACGCCCACCACCCGCAGCTCGTGATAACCGTCGGCCAGTAGCGCGGTGTCAAACTCCAGTGCTTCGCCCGGGCCGCACGTGGTTCTCCGCCAGCCGTCGATCAGCAGCTCGAAATGATCGACCTTCGAGTCGAAGGGAATCCTGGCCGAGGGCTTGAAGCTCAAGTTGCCCTGGAGGGTGGCCCCGGGCTCTAGGCCTTCGACGGTCACCCGGGGGACGTTCGCCCAGGGGCGGCAGAGCGGGTCGCCCACGATCAGCAGTTGGTATGGTCCGGAGACCGACTGGTAGAACGCCTCGGCCAGCGTGCATCCCCGGGCGTAGTGGACGTGGATCGTGGGCGCAGGAAACTTGTGCGGGACGGAGTACGGCTCGACGACCGTGCCGCTGGCCCCCGCCGCGCCGTAGCGGAGAAACTCCGACAGCGGTGTCTGACCGGTGCCGGCGCGCATCACGCCGCCGAAGCTGGTAAAGTGCTCGCAGATGGCCCCGGGCAGGATCGTGCTGCCGGAGGCCTTCCAACTGAACGAGGCGGTGCCCATCATGGCCCCTTGAACGTCGTCCTTGTTGACGGGGACCATGCCCTGGAGTACTTCGGCGGCGATCCCCAGCTTCTTGAGCTCCCGGACCGCAGCGGGAAATGCGCCGTGACGGACCTTTGAGCGGACGTCCTTGTTCTCGACGAAGTAGATCGTGCCGCGGGGACGGGTGCCGTCGGCCTCGGCGCTGCGACGCAGGTAGCCCAGCACCTCCTCGAGCGAGTTGCCCCGACCGGTCGTTACGCCCAGCATTGTGGAAAGCAGGTAGCGCCGTCCGCCGGACGCGCGCAGCTCGCCGCCTGGCCCGAACTGATGCGTGCTCCCGAAACCGAGCGACGCTGCGTCCCTCTGCTCGACCGTCCCGCGGCGCATGTACCGGTTACTGGTCAATTCGAGATAGCCCGGGTGGCGGCCCATCACCGGCTGCCACAGGTAGGTCAGGCCGTTGATCGAGCCCGTGGCCTTCTGACCTTTCGGAGGCTGCCATGGGGGCTTGCCCAAAGCGGACAGATCGGTTCTGCTCCCCGGGGCCAGAAACTTCGCCAGGTCCGAAGTCAAGACGATCCCCCAAGGGAAATCGCTGGAATAGATCACGTAATCGATTTGCGGAGTCAGGCGTCGTTTCTCGATCGCGCTGAGCACGGGTGTGAGGAGTTGCTGGCGAAACGTGTCGATGTCGATCGTTTCGACGCTTGAGTCCCACGGCAAGGTGAGCACGTTGCCGGCCGGGATTTGGCGGAGCCGGACGTAATGGTTGGCGATGGTCAGCGAGGCGGGGCTCCTGCGATTGACCACCAGCAGCACGTTCTCCGGACCACCCCCGGCCATGGCCGTCGCCGCAGGTTCGCTCAGCAGACAGACGGCCACAATCAGCAACAGCGACGGTCGAAAACGCGTGGAGCAAATACGGTCCATTGGCGCGGGCTCAGTCAGTTGGTGTCTTGCTACCGGGCATTTAGAGAATACTTGATACTTACGTTGTCACCAGGGGCTCCGTTCTCGCCTGAGATGGGAAAAACAAGTAGCCGGCAGGTGAGCGTGTGCCGGGAAATCCCCAGGGGGGCATTGCCCCCCAGCTACCTGAGACCGAATCTGGCACGATGTCCATCAACTTGCCGAGCAAGCCAGCCCGGTTCCGAGCCGCCCAGAAAGATCCCCGCGGCTCTTGACGACTGGGCCTCCGGGCAGCCTATAATCTTAGGTGGCTGCGCGTCCTGGGCCGGCAGCCGACCGCGACGTTCTGCCAGGCCCAATATACCTCAGACGTTGCCGGCATGGTGCTCAGAGCTTTCCGTGCGAGCACTGCGGGGCGAATGCTGAATGCTGAGGCTGACCACTGAATACCGACTGCTGAACTCTTCACCCCCAATTGAAAGGAGCTGACATGATCCGAAGACTGAACCTGCTACTGATCCCCGTTGTGATCTGTGGTCTGGCTTCTGCGGCCGAGACCCCGTCGAAGAAGAAGGAAATCACCGATCCGGCCGAAGCCAAGGCCGACCCCGATTTCTCTATCCAGGGAGAATACGTCGGCCAGTTCCAGCGGGACGACGGGAGCCAAATGAAGGTCGGCGCCCAGGTCATCGCCCGAGGCGGCGGGAAGTTCGAGATCCTGGGCCTACCCGGTGGGCTGCCGGGTGCCGGCTGGAAACGCGGCGACAGGAGTTACCGCACCGAGGGCGAGCTGAAAGGCGACACGATCACCGTCACCAACGAGGAAGGCGACGCAATGAATCTGAAATTCGCCGACGGGACGATGACCCTGCTGAATACGGAAGGGAAGAAGTGGTTCGCGCTGAAGCGGACCGAGCGGAAGAACCCCACCCTGGGAGCCAAACCGCCCAAGGGAGCCGTGGTGATCTTCGACGGCAAGAACCTCGATATGTTCGAACCTGCCGAAGGCCACCTGACCAAACAGAAGAACATCCTGGCCGGCGTGACCACCAAACCGCTGCCGGAGAATCACAGACTGCACTTGGAGTTCCGCCTCTCCTGGATGCCCCGGGCCCGAGGTCAGGAACGGTCCAACAGTGGCGTCTACATCCACGATTGCTACGAGCTCCAGGTGCTCGACTCTTTCGGCCTGGAGGGCAAGAACAACGAGTGCGGCGGCTTCTACACCCTGAAGGAGCCCAACGTGAACATGTGTCTTCCGCCCCTGGTCTGGCAGACCTACGACATCGACTTCACGGCGCCGAAGTACGAGGGCGACAAGAAAGTGGCCAACGCCCGGGTCACCGTCCGCCACAACGGCGTGGTGATCCACGACAATCTGGAACTCCCGCGGGGAACCCCCGGCCGCCAGGGCGAAGGCCCCGGCTCCCGCGGCCTCCACCTCCAGGGTCACGGTTGCCACGTGCAATATCGCAACATCTGGGTTCAGAAGAAGTAGCCCGGCAATCCCAGCCCTCCAGGCCCACGCCCCGGAGAAGTGCGTGGGCCTGGAGGTGTCTTCGTCGCTTTCTTCCTCGTCTCGGCCGATCTGGCCCAATTCTGGGGGGAAGGGCGCGCCGAGATATGCCTGATTTGGGTTTGCGGCCATCCTGAGGGGGGTGCAACCCGGACGAAACAACGCCTTCAGCGGCCCGGGCCCTCCCCCAGGCCCAGGGCAGACAACCCACCCCTCCGATCTTTCCCTGCTTGCCAACGCCTATCCTCGATGACCGACCGATTTTCCCGCGCAGATTCCGGCCGAGTTTGGGGTATCGATAGTTGACGAGTGGTACTCGCCGGCAGTCCGGCGGGCTCGCCTTCCCGCAAATATCCTGGGGGAGCCCTGCCATGGAAACCGTCCTTTTGTTCGCCTGTGTCCTGGTCGCCGTGGCCCTGGCAGGGAGCAACCTGCTGGGGTTCGTTTTCGCCTTCGCTGCCTGTCATTTCGTCTGTTCTCTGGTCTGGGTTGCAGCGACGTCCCGCCCGAAGTACGGCCACTGAAGGCTTGTCAACGGGCAACTTCGCGCCGTTGCATTCGGCCGTGCCCCCGCCCACCTGGAAGGGGAGGGCCCCATGGCCGTGGGACTTTCCGACTCCCGCCCGACCGATGGTCGGCCTCTGTCGAGAGCTGGGGTGATCACGAACTGCGATTCCTACGCGGCGCCGACGACGATCCGTCGGCGGTTGAAGGCGCACGAGGGTACGTGCTTCGAGACACGAAGACCGAGCAGAACGGCGCCTGGGACGCGGCACCACGAGAAAAACAGCGCCGCCAGCCGAACGGAGCGCACCTTGGCCCATAAGCCCAGCGCAGACGCGAACCGCACGGCCCCATCTTGCCTTCGTTTCTCTTCAGGCGTGGGTCAGACCGTTTTGACCGAAGAAGCCCGTGGCCCTTTGCCCCGTCCCTGGGAACCGCCACCGTCTTCCTCGAGTTCGTACTCGACGGTCTGGCCTTCTTGAAGGTCGTCGAAGGTGGCTCCTGTCACCGACGAATGGTGGAAGAAGATGTCTCCCCGTTCTGCGGAGATGAATCCGAAACCACGATCCGAGACGAGCTTCTTAATGACACCTTGCGGCATTGCTGCCATCCTCACATCAAAAGGCGGGACAACGCCCGCAGAAACGCATCGCCCGACCTACCCGCCCAGAAACGAGGGAAACCGGACGCCCGGGAAACGGCTGCTGCCACCCCCGAAGTACACACGCTATCAGTTCAGTAGGATACTGCACAGCAACTCAGACTTCAACCAAGTCTGACAGAATGTTGTCCGTCCAGCCTTCGCACCTAACGTCCGGCTGCGAGTGAAGGGAGATGAGGCCGGTCGAGGCAAACCCCCTCATCCGGCTGGGGCTGCATCATACCACAGCAAGACCGCTCCCGAAAGGGGAAAATGAACCCGGGGCAAGATCCCCAAAATCGCCGGACGGACGGGCATGCAGACCCCCTATTCCATGCCGCCTACCCAGAATCCGTGGCCTTGCCGGGGTAGACGGTGTCGAAATCCCCTCGTGGCCTACGACCATTGCACGCGACTACATGTAGTGCTCAAACGGCTAGGTTTCTACTACATCTTGGGGCGAAACAACCGCGTGCAACGCAAGTAGGCCACGAGGCGAAATCCCAGTTCCGTGATTCCCCCTATCTCAGTGCGCCGGGCTCTGTCTCGGGCCCCATCCCAAACCGAGAAGGGACAACAGAATTGGACGAACAAAATGGACAAAACCCTTACAACGCAGATCTGATCGCTTTCGCTCGATCCTCGGCCTGCTTCAAGAGGGGTGCCGACTGGGATTGTCCAGGGTAGAATAGTCATAGAGAACTGAAATCACGTCTCAGGGAACTCAAACCGTTAGCGGCGGAGAGGAGGGAAAGGCACCGTCGGCAACCTCGAAACCTGCGGCGAAACCGTTCAGCGACGGAGCCAGTCCCCGTGTTCGGCGTGCCCCGCCGGTTGGAGTGGGTGAACAACAGACTGGTTGCCGTCACGCGGCCGGGCCTCGGGATGCCGGACGCAATATTCGGCTGCAAACGGCGCGATGAAACTGCCGATACCTCTTGGAGAAGCAGGCAAACCCGGCCGGTCTCGAGCCGGAACGGGGACTGAAAGCAAGAACTGCGGTACAAAATGCGGAGGAGTCTCCGCCTAAGAGTCTCAACTGGAATCGAGCCTCTCGCCTGATATTCCGACGGAGGTGCCAAACCATTAGCGTTAGCCGGGATCACCCACGGCTGGTGCCGTAGCACGCCGGATCCCCGCTGGTCTCGCAGCGACGCATCCAGTCGCAATCGGCGGGAGGTTTGATTGCGAAGCCGCCGCTTTCCCCAAGGGAAGGTCGGCGGCTTTTTTCCGCGCCCGCCTACTGTTCGCTGCTGCTGACCAATTTGAGATCGAGAAAGCGGAAGGAGCGGATCAACTCCTCGTCGGCCTTGTCGAAACGCTCCACGAGCTTGTGTTCGACGGTGAAGGCAAAGGCCACCTGATAGCCGTGCTCGTCGGCCACCAGGTAATAGTTCCATTGGATCGGCAACTGCGAAACTTCACCCCGAACCACCACCCGGTATACCCGGTAGTCCGCCTCGTTGGCCCACTGACCGGCCTCCACGAATTCTCCAAAGCTTTTTCCCAACGCCTTCTGCACGTCCTCCTGGAACTCGGTCAAACTGACCTGCTTGCCGGGCGCTGACTTCGGCAGCGCAGAAACGTTGCACTGGGCAATCAACTCGCCACGATCGATCCTCCGCAAGATGGTCAAATCGCGGTGGTCGCCGATCACGTACCAGCGGCGATCGTGGGTGACCTGCCAACCGCTTTTGGCCGGTGCGTAGGACAACTGGCTCAGCCCCGCAGTGGGCGTCAGAGAGAGGTTCTCCAGGGTGGCGTCGGTCAGCCGGGGAGAGCTGGCCTTCGGCGAGATCTGGATTTGGAGTCGGGCCACCGCGTCCACCCCACGCTTGACGTGGCCGATGCTCCGCTGCTCCTTGACCAACAGCCCAAGCCAGTCAATCCGTTTGCTCTTCAGATCAAAGCGGTACTTGGCCTTCAGTTCGATTTCGGTGGACACGCCGCCCAGGGCCCCCTCGACCCGACCGGACAACTCCATCCGCGCCACGGTGTCCGTCACCTCCTTCAGTACACTCTGCACGTCGCTCTGGCCGGCGGCGTCCAGACCCAACAGCGCAACCATCAACTCTTTGGGATGCTTCCAAGCCTCGCCGATCGCCACCGGTTTCTCCGGCAACAATTGGTCCAAGAGCAGGCTGTTGGCCAGGACGTCGATCAGGTCCAGTTCGTCACGGGTAAGCGTACCGTGCGGTGAAAAGAGCGTCATCTTCGGCGGCTCGATCTCCACACCGATTAGCCGCCGCTGGGGACGCAGAACGGGCTTGATCACCTCGTCCTCCACCTTGATCACGGTGTCCAGTCTGTCGTAATAGCGGGCCGAGCGCGAGCGGTCGGCTGACCCGGTGGGTACCTCGAGCGTCTTCTCGTCGTAGCTGAAGTTGCACTTTACGCCCATCTTCGCACGTTGAACCTTGTCTTCTACAACCTCCTTCAGCTCGCCGCCAACCTCCAGCAGGGCCACGATCCGGTCCGTATCTCCGGGTCTCCGCCCACTGCGGAGCAGGTAGGTCCGTTTCGCCTGGGCGGCTTCCGCAGGCAAGACCGAGATGGCCAAAACGACAAATATCCCGGTGGTGATCAACGTGCGGAGGTTTTTCATGGCAAATGGTCTGGGTAGTGGATAGTGGTGCGTGGCGGTGCGGAGAGACTAGCACCAAACGGTTTTCGGGCCGAGTTGCGTTAACTTTGAGATCTCACACTC
>CAZUAM010000007.1:0-30368 GCA_964618095.1 uncultured Planctomycetaceae bacterium
TGGACGAAAAAGGGGCGGCGTTGCTACCCAAAAACGGACCGGTTTGAACCAGGCCGGAATCGCGATCGCCTTCCGGCCGCAACGCGTTGTGTGAAAAGCACTTACGGGTTCCACCTCCAGCCCGGCAGTCGGGCTGGTCTCTGCCCCCGCTTCCGGCTAGAATCTGTTGCCCGGATGTGGCCGGCGGCCTCGGCCAGGATGGACCCAGAACACCTGCGCGCCCTGGGCCGTAGGCATTTGTATACCGCTTGACCAGCCCAAACGGAGGTGGGCCATGGCTTTGCTGACCAGACGCCGGCGCGGAACCCGACGCCGCCTTGCTCCGAAGACGCAGGAGGCTCCGGCCCCCCGGCCGGCACGCAGGCGCCGGTGGCGGCTCCTGGCAGCGGTTCTGTTGCCGGCCGCACTGCTCTGGTTCTTGCCGACGGTCGTTGCACACACCCCCTTGCTGCGCTGGATCTTGGCCAAGGCCGCCGCCGAGCTCAACGGCACCGTCACGGTGAAGTCCGCCTCGCTGGGCTGGCTCTCGCCGATTGCGGCCCACGGCATCGAGGTCTGCGACGCGGAAGGCAAACCGGTACTCCAGGCAACGAAAGTGGCGGGAGAGAAGTCGCTGGCCGCGATCCTCTGGGACCTCTCCAAGCCAGGCCGGTTCCGGCTCGAACAACCCAAGCTGAACGTGCTCTTGCGCGATGGCGGCAGCAACGTCGAAGACCTGCTGGCAAACTACCTGGTCGCCAGCGAAGAGCCCAGCGACATCGATCTGGCGCTGGAGGTCGTCAACGGCAGCGTCCGGGTGACCGACCCCAGCAGCCGGCAGACCTGGCAGATCGAAAAGCTCCAGCTCTCCTTGAGCACGTCGCCCGGCGCAGACGGGACGCTGAAGCTGGAGACCTCCGCCAGCATGCCCGACCCGCAGCACCCGGGTCGGTTCGCGGCCGCGCTGACCGTGCAGCAGCAGGAGACCGAGGATCGGCCGCCTGCCACCTCCGGCGAGCTGACGATCGAGTCCGACGCCGTCCCGCTGGCAATGTTCGAATCGCTCATCGGGCGGTTCGCGCCCCAGACGCAGCTCTCCGGGCGGCTCCGCTGCAACATCCGGACCCAGTGGAACGGCGAAGCCGCGGCCGGCAAGACGGTTGTGCAGGCGGACGTGACCGGCGAGGACCTCGCGCTGTCGGCGCCCTGGCTGGGAAGCGACCGGGTGCAACTCAGGAACGTCCACGCAGTCTGCCAGATCGCCCGGCAGCAGGACCGCGTCGAGATCACACAATCGTCGGTCGATTGTGACCTGGGGAGCGCTTCGGTTCGCGGCACGCTCGATCTGGGCGAGCAGGAGTCCGGATCGCTGCTCGATGCGGTGCTACAGCAGACCTGTGAAGTCGAGGGCCACGTCGATCTGGCCCGCCTGGCCCAGATGCTGCCCGGCACGCTACGGATTCGCGAGGAGACCCGGATCACTTCCGGGCAGGTACAACTGGCGCTGAGCAGCCACGGCAGTCGCCAGGGTTCCGATCTGCCGGGTATGGTCTGGCGGGGAGAAATCGAGGTCGGCGACCTGAAGGCCACGTACCGCGGCCGGCCGTTGGCCTGGGAGAAGCCGATCCTGGTCACCCTGGCCGCACACGACGGCCCGCAGGGACCGGTGGTGGAGAGCCTCAAGTGCGAGTCGGACTTCCTGACGCTGCACGCGGCCGGCACGCCCGGAGAGCTGGCCGTCTCGGCCAGTTTCGACTTGAGGCAGTTGGCCGATCAGTTGGGCCAGTTCGTGGACCTGGGCGGGATCGGCCTGGGTGGCGACGGTTGGGCCCACTTCAACTGGACCCGCTCCAAGGAGCAGAAGTTCGAAGCCGACGCCGAACTCCAGCTCCGCAACTTCCAACTGGCGATGCCGCAGCAGAAACCCTGGACGGAAGAGAACCTGCTGCTGTTTCTCTCGGCCAGCGGCCGGACCGACCTGGGGGCCGACACCCAACTGCACGAAGCCTCGCTGGAGGTCAAGACCCCGACGGACCGCATCCAAGCGAAACTTACCCAGCCCGTGCTCGAACTCCGCGGCGGCGGCACCTGGCCCGTGGACCTGCAAGCCCAGGGGCAGCTCCGGAACTGGCCGGCACGCATCAGAACCTGGATGGCCATGGACGAGTGGAAACCGGCCGGTGCCTACCAGCTCAGCGCCCGGGCCACCGCCTCGACGGACCGGATCACCGTCGATCGGGCCAGGCTCACCGTCGAGCAGCTCCAATTGCAGTCGCCTTCGTTGAACGTCCAAGAGCCGGCCGTGGAACTGATTTTCTCCGGCAACTGGGCCCCGCAGCAGCGCCGCCTGCACATGGAACCGGTCAGCTTGACCAGCAACAGCCTGTCGATCCAGGCCGGCCGCATGGTGCTGGACGTGCCCGAGGAGGACCCGCCGAAAATCGCCGCGTCGCTGAAATACCGGGGAAATCTCCAGCGGTTGCACCAGTGGATTACCGACCCGAAGGCCCGCCCCCAATGGCGCATCGCCGGGCAGCTTTCGGGTACGGCAGAACTCTCGCAGTCGGCGGGGATGACCGATGCCCGGCTCGACGCGGACGTCGGCAACCTGGCGATCACGTTTTCCTCGGGCAAGCGGTTCCACGAACCGACGGTCCACCTCGCCGCCCGCGGCCGCTACGAACACCAGGCCAAACTGCTTCGGCTCGAACACCTGGACCTGGCCTCCGGCACCCTGGCTGCCCGGACCGCCGGCCGCATCGCCCGGGGCGACGACCGGACCGACGTACAACTGGCCGGCCAGGTCGACTACGACTGGAAGAAGCTATGCGGGCTGTTGCGGCCGTACGTCGGCTCGGGCGTCCAGATTGTCGGGCGCGGCACCGGCCCGGCGTCTTACCGCGGTCCGCTGGCGCTGGCCGAGGCACGGGCCGACGCCGGCCTGCGTTGGGACCGGGCCAGTGCCTACGGATTCCAGGTGGGGCCGGGGGAGCTGAAAGCTGCCTTGGCCAAGGGCATCCTGCAAGCGGAGCCGCTCGATCTGGCCGTCAACGGGGGACGCCTGCTGCTGGCACCCCGCGTGCGGCTCACGCCGGAGCCGATGGTGTTGACCCTCCCGGCGGGTCCGTTGGCCAAGCAGGTGCAGATCACTCCGGCGATGTGTGCTTCGGCGTTGAAGTACATCGCCCCGGTCCTGGCCGACGTGAGCACGGCCCGGGGCAGTTTCTCGATCGATCTGGAGGGCTGCCGAATCCCGCTGGACGATCCGGCCAAGGGGGAGCTGGCCGGCCGGTTGACGATCCACTCGGTCGAGGTCGGTCCCGGGCCACTGGTCCGCGAGTTGGCGGTCCTGTTGGGTCGCGCGGCCCCGGCCCGGCTCCGCCGCGAGTCGGTGGTTCCCTTCCGCATGGTCCAGGGCCGGGTCTACCACCAGGGACTGGAGCTGATCTTTCCCGATCTGACGATCCGTACCTACGGTTCGGTGGGCCTGGACCAGACGTTGGCCGTGATGGCCGAGATGCCGGTTCCGCCCAAGTGGCTGGGCAATAACGTGCTCGGCTCGGCCCTGAGGAACCAGACCATCCGGCTGCCGATCGGCGGGACGCTCAGCAAGCCCAAGATCGACCAGCGCGCGCTGGACCGAGTCAGCCGCCAGTTCCTCGAAAACGCCGCCCGAAACGTGATCGAAGACGAGTTGAACAAGCAGTTGGAACGGTTGTTCGACCCGCAGCGTTGAGTAGAATCTAGGGGAGCGCTTTCTTGGGCCACCCTGCCGGCGACCGCCCACTGCCCACTGCCTACTGCCCACTGCATCCTCAACGCCAGCCTCCCACGATGAGACTCGTTCTGCTGGGCACCACCGGCTACCATCCCAGCGACCGGCGGCATACGCCCTGCATGATGCTTCCCCAGTGCGGCATCATGCTCGACGCCGGCACGGCGATGTTCCGCGCCGCGGCGTATCTGGAAACCCGCGAGTTGGACATCTTTCTGACGCACGCCCACCTGGACCACGTGATCGGGCTGACCTACTTGTTCAGCTTGCTCTACGTCCATCCCCTGGATCGGATCACCGTCCACGGCGACCCGCAGAAGCTGGCGGCCATCGACGAGCACATGTTCTCCGAACATCTCTTTCCGAAGAAGCCGCCTTACGAGTTGCGCCCGCTGGCCGGGGAAGTCTCCTTGTCGCGGGGAGGCCGCCTGACGCATTTCCCGCTCGAACATCAGGGCGGGGCGATCGGTTTTCGGCTGGATTGGCCCGGGCATTCGATGGCCTATGTGACCGACACCACGGCCGCGGCCGGCGCCGATTACGTCAAGAAGATCCGCGGTGTGGACCTCTTGGTGCACGAATGCTACTTTCCCGATGCGTATGCCGATTGGGCGCAGAAGACCGGCCACAGTTGCACCACGCCGGTGGCCCAACTCGCCCGAGAGGCCCAAGTCGGCCGCCTGGTCCTGGTCCACCTCAATCCCCTGGCCACCGCGGACGACCCGATCGGCCTGGACGTCGCCCGGGCGATCTTCCCGGCGACCGAGTTGGGGGAGGATTTGATGGAGTTGGAGTTCTAAACGACGCGGTACGATCGCACGACCGGACCGTTTTGCCGCCACCGTCCCGCGCGTCCTGGGAATGCGATCTCGTCCCAGGCCCGGCGAAATCGCGGGTTCGCATGCGATGGTTTCGATCCCGCGCTGCCCGGGTTGGAGGGCGTGTCGAGAGAAGCACTCACTTGGGTCGCGGACTCGTGCTGGCACCAGCGTTTCCCCGCCCCAGGCCACCGAGCAGGTTCTTGAGACAGGATTCCATGATTCGGTCGTAGCGCTGGTCGGTGGCGCGGAAGACGAAGCCTGCCGGCTCGGCGGGCTTGAGTTGGACGTCTAGCTGCACTTTCCCTTGTTTCGTCTGCTTCTCGGCCCGGCCGCGCATCGGCAGGAACTCGAAGACCCGGACCTCCTTTCCGGCCAGGCCGGCCTGCCGCGCGTGGCCGGGACTGAGGGCCACAAAGTCGTCCGGCCCGCGCTGGTAGATCTTCCGCCCGGCGGCGTGCAGCAGCGGCGCCGTACACCACATCCTCCGCCGGCCGCCGGGCAGCGGGTGCGGCCCGGAGCGGAGAAATGGAATCGCGTCGGCCTTCGATCGGGTAAGGCAGTAGACGAAGTAGTTCTGCACGGACGGCACGCACGCCCCGATCACCCGCGGCTGGTCGATCGTCAGCAGCGTCTGGTACCCTTCTTTGCCAAAGCAGGGACACCAGCACAGCGGCAGCCCCGACTCGAAGATCCGGGCATAGGCCTCCGGATCCAGGCCGACGTTGTATTCCGTCTGCACGCCGGCCGGTCCGTTTCCGGCGTTGAAGTAGACCGCCCGGACCTTCTTGCGAAGCAGTTCCGGTTCGCGATTGAAGGCCGCCGCCACGTCACGGCAGCTTCCCGTGGTAAAGATCGTCACCTTCTGGGGGCAGTTGCGAAGGGTGCCCAATATCAGCTCCACCCCGCCCTGAAACTCCTCGGGCTGGCCGAGGGCCTCGTCCGGGCGGCCCTCCAGGCGACGGCCGAGCCCGATCGCGTACGGTACCCGGCGCCTGGTGATATGTATCATTTGCTCGACGGCCGGCCGGCCGGTCTTCTGTTTCTGCTTCGCGCCCAGCTCGAGAACGATCCCCCGGACGTCGAATTCCTCGAGGGCCATCAGCGTCGCCAGATCAAAATGGTCGTCGGGGTCGTCGTGGGGGTGGAAGAGATCCGTGGAATAGAGGATGGGCACCTTGGCTTCCGCCCCCACCGCGGGGCCGCCCGGAATGCCGGGAACAAGGCAGCCAAGGACCAGGGCTATCTGCAAGCCGACTCTTCGCATGATACAAATTCCCTTAGCCACACAACGGATGATCCAACAACCCAACGGCACTACCCATTCGACGCGCCATTTAGCCGCTGGGCTTGCCCAGCGCGAAATCTATGGCAGGCACGTCCTTTGGGCACGCGGCGGGCAAGCGCCCCGGCCAAATGTACACAATCCAGCCTACGCATCTGCCAAGGCATCGGCAAGCACGGCCGCGGGGAGGCGATCACTTCTTGGCCTCGATCGGGCGGATTTTGATATTGCGGAAGGAGACCTGTCCGTGATCGCCCTGTAGCGCGATGTAGCCGGTGTTCGACCTGGCAAACAGCGGCATCCTGCGAAACTTGCTCTCGGCCACGCGCCGTCTGAAATCCTTGCTGCCCAGGACGTAGTCGAAGTACTTCACGCCGTTGATCTCGTGCTCGCACTTCTCGGAAGTGATGAGCAGGCGGAGGCGATTCCACTGGCCGGCGGGCTTGGTGGCGTCGAGCGGCTTGCCTGTCTTGGGGTCAAGCGGGGGCTGGTAGAGCGCGTAGAGCCATCCACAGCGAACCGGGTCCGATGCGGCCTGGTTGTCCTCGAGTTGGACTTCGGGGCCGGTCGCCCAGGCGGCACTGCCCTGGTCCGTGACGTGGTACATGATGCCGCTGTTGCCGCCCTTCGAGATGTTGTAGTCGAGCTGCAGTTCGAACCAGTCGTACTTCTCGTCGGTGCAGAGGTCGCCCGCGTTGCGCGGATCGGCGCAGGTCAGCACGCCGTCCTTGACCTGCCAGCCGGGCCGGACGCCCTGGCTTCTGAAGTTGTGCCAGCCGGTGAGGTCCTTGCCGCCGAAGAGCAGCTTCCAGCCGGCCTTCTTCTCCTCGTCGGTCAAGGTGTTGATCTTCGAGTCCCCGGTGGCGGCGGGCTCGATGCCCAGCTTCTTCTCCAGCTCGGTTCTCCACTCGGCGCCCAACTCCTGCACGGTGTGGCCGGTATGTTCCTTCCACAGGTCCTCGGAATACTTGCCCTCGCGCGCGGCCGCGTTCAGTTTCCGGACAAGGTCCTTGTCGTACTTCTGGGTGACCCAGTTGAGGAAATTCGCGCTGATCCGATAGCTGGCGTCGTACCGGGCTCGGGACAGGTTTCTCCTGGTGATTTCGGCACCGCGGGTCTCCGGCTCGTAGAGGAACCAGCGGATGTAGTCGGCGATCCCCTCGACCAGCCATCCCGGCGGGCGGGTGGCGTTGGGATCGGCCCGGCGCGTCCGGCCGTACCGTTGCACGACGTGCACCAACTCGTGGACGACCGCGCCTTTGGCTTCGCCCTGGAGTTGCCGCCTGAACCAGGCCGCGGCACACCGCACGCGTGTGCCGCCGGTGGCCGCCACGCCGCGCATGCTCTTGCTGAACTGGATGGCGACCTTGCTGGGGGCTTCATAGCCTTCACTGGGCAGCATCTTGACGATCTTCGGATACCACTGCTGCACGACCGGCGCCAACTCCTCGTGCGCCCACTGCGTCAGGTCCGGCGCTTCGGTCGTATCGATGGTGATCTGATAGGTTCCTCCGTCGGCCTCGACGATTTCGCTGCGCGGCTCGGGGGCCGGCGGCGTTACCACCTTCCGGGCCTTGCCGTCATCCACGTCGATTTCGCTGTAGAACGTGTTGCCGAACGGATCGGTCGCTTCGGTGCGGGAGACGTCGAACAGGAGATAGCGAAACTTGCCGAGCGCGCCGCCGGAATCGGAGATGCTCACGCCGTACTGCCCGCCGCCTTCGCCTTCCTTCGGCCGCGTATCGACGTCGGCGACCCGTTTCCACCCGCACTTCTCCGGGTCGGTCCCTTGCTTCGGCTGGGGGTTGAAATTGCCGGCGTTCCCGTCGGCGGCGTAGAGCTTATACACCTGCGGCCCGCGCGTGTCGGGATGCCACGAATAGGTGTTGACCTTCCGGACTTCGGTTACGGCCCCCAGGTCAACCAGCAGCCGGCCGCCCTCAGTGCCGGCGCGGAAGAAGAAATTCTCCGAGGGCTGGTCTTCGTCGGTGGGGACCCGGCCGTCGCGGAGCGTCTCGACGTCGCCGCCGTTGGGGTCGCTGCGGCCGTCCACGATGGTGAACCTGGCGGTGGTGGCCGCGTCATTTCTCGACGGCGGGGGGACGTTCTTGAACTTGAAATCGGGCCTGGCGGTTTCGCTGCCGTTGTGGTCGGCAACGGTCTGGATCTCGGCATGCGAGACCACCGCGAACCACAGGACGATTGAAGCTCCGAGGAGAAAGATGGTGCGAGATCTCATGCAATCCTCCGCTGGTTTGGTGGTGTACCGTGTGGACGCATCGGGCTCGTTCGTGCGAACCGGGATTTCCCGTCTGCCGTCAGCCCGGACTCGTGCCAGGCTGAACACATCCACCCTAGGATAGCGTGGCCGCAGCCGACTTTCCACCATCCGGCAAATTGGTCGTCAGTGTCGCCGATCATCCCGGTGGTGGCTTGCGGCCCCCCCCGAGAAGCGGCTGCCGACCTGTCCCGCGTCGGAGTGCCGCGCGACGGTACAATAGGTTCGGCATCGTGTTCGACCTGGCGGCAAGGCGCACAGAAAGTGCTCGCCGTCGCCCGAGTTGCGAGTTCGATACGCCGACGGCGATGGGATCGTCTCACGGCGCAAGTTGCTTTCCTGACAGCTCTTGGGTGGCAGAACGCTCAGGCCGCCGTACCGGCGGCCGCTAAACACCGCTGCGCCGACGACAAACACGTTTAGCGGCCGACGGTACGTCGGCCCCTGCTAGCGCCGCACTTGTCAATCTGAATCAGAACCGAAATGCCCTATTTGGGATGGTACCACGCCGATCCTCTGCCGATGATCGTAGTTCAACGAGCGGGCTTTCTCAATCCGGCAGTCGCCGGACACCACCACCAGCATCCTGCACGCGGACCTTCGGCCGAGCGCCACCTCAGTGCCCCTGCAACTGTTTCAGTTGCCTGAGCGGCTCCAGCGACTTGTAGAAGACGTACCACAGTAGGAAGACAATCAGCAGGGTGGCGGCCAACATGAGGGTCGTGAGGATGATTTTCCAGGCGGTGGGGAACCGACGGTTCCGCCAGAGCATGGGCAGGGCCAGTGGGCCGAGGAGCAGGACGAGCCCCGCCAGTACAATCGAATGGCCCTGGGAACTCTCGGCCGGGCGTACCGACCGGTCGGGCCTGGGGTGATCGGGCGGCCTGGAATTCCCCGCCGTATCCCCCAGCGGTGCCCCGCAGTGGCGACAGAAACGGTCTCCCACGTCCAGCACCGCGTAACAGTGGTGGCAGACAGTGTTCTCGATTTCCCGGACGACAGTCATCGCAGCGGAAAGACGGCGGCTGGAGGGCCCTCATCGCAAGTATAGGTTGGGGAATGGGTGAGCAGGCCCTTGCCCCTGCTTCCCATATTCCCCATCTTCCATTGACCGCCCGCCCGGAAGCTGCTACAAGACGCTCCCTCTTCCTTTAGACCGCCAACCACACAGGACCGCGACCGCGTGGGGTTTCTATGTATCGTCGACACGGTGACAAGCTGGCACTGGTCTTTCTGGGCTGTGACCTGGCGGTGACGGCCACGGTTTGGGTGGGGGCCTATCTGTTGCGATTCGGCCTCTGGACCGCGCCCGACGGCATCCCCGATTTCCACCTGGTGCTCCGTGCGTTGCCCGTGGTGCTCGTCCTGGCCGCGGTGGCCTATCGGCTCTGTGGGCTCTACGAGGTCCACCGGCTGAAGCAGTTGCCCCGGGAGCTGGGCGTGGTTCTCCGGGCCAGCGGGCTGTTGTTTCTGCTGGCCATTACGGTCACCTTCTACCGCCGCGACCTCTACGAGTCGCGCCTGGCCCTGGCGCTGTTCCTGGGACTGAACGCCGTGGCGCTGATGCTGGTCCGCCGCGTGATCTGGCAGGCGCTGAAATACCTCCGCGGCCGCGGGCTCAACCATGGCCGGGCGGTGATCGTCGGCACCGGACGCACCGGACGGCTGGTGGCCGAGACGATCCGGCAGAACGATTGGACCGGCCTGGAGGCCGTCGGCTTCATCGACCGTCCGGGCAAGATCGAACCCGAGATACTACCGAGGCTGGGCGAGATCCACGAGCTCGACCGGGTCGTCGCCCGATACGACGTCGACCATATCTTCGTCGCCCTGCCGCTCTCTCGCTACGGGGAGCTGCCCGAGGTCTACAAGGTGCTCTCGAACATCCTGGTCGAGGTGCAGTTGGTGCCCGATCTGCCGCAGATGGCCGGAATGAAGCTGCGGATGCTGGAGGTCGACAACGTGGCCTTTCTCGGGCTGCGGCAGAGTCCGCACTACGGCTGGCCCCGGTTGGTAAAACGGGCCATGGACCTCGCTCTGGGCGGCGCGGCGCTGCTGTTGCTCTCCCCGTTGATGGCGGCGTTGGCCTTGGGCGTGAAGCTCAGCAGCCGCGGCCCCGTCTTTTACGGACAAGCCCGGATGGGACTGCGGGGACGCACCTTCAACATGCTCAAGTTTCGCAGCATGAGGGCGGACGCCGAACGCAGCACCGGTCCGGTCTGGGCTGCCCGCGACGACCGGCGGTGCACCCGGCTGGGCGGATTCATGCGGCGCTGGAGCCTGGACGAGCTGCCCCAGTTCATCAACGTCCTGGCCGGCGACATGAGCCTGGTGGGTCCCCGACCGGAGCGGGGGGTGTTTGTGGAGAAGTTCCGCAGGCAGATTCCCGACTACAGCCAACGCCATCAGGTCAAGGCCGGCATGACCGGCTGGGCCCAGGTCCACGGCTGGCGCGGCGACACCTCCTTGCGTCACCGCGTCCGCTGCGACCTCTATTACGTCTCCCACTGGTCCCTGTGGCTGGACCTACAGATCCTCGGGATGACCGTCTTCGGCGGCCTCCGCCCGCGGTCAGGTGGCAGGGCTTAGCGCACCCGCCGGGGCACCGCTTGCGCCCGTTACGTAACGGGGCCCATCCCCGCGCCGCATATGCCCGCTCCCCGAGCGGGCCTGGAGGGGAGCCCAGACGCTCTTCCCTCATAAGAAGCCTCTCAGCAGGGTCCTCGAAGCAGTTGCCCAGTGCTCGCCGAGGGGACGTCCCTGGGTGAGTGGCGTTGTGCATTCTAAGTTGCTAGATAAACAAAGATCTATTGACATAGTGAACACAAAATGATATACTTGTTTATCTTGGGGTGTACTTCTCAATTCATAAAGTGAGCAGAGGATGAGAATATCGCTGCCGAATTTGCGAACTGCGATGGACGCACAAAGTGTTTCCAAATCAGAACTTGCGCGTCGCTCCGGTGTCTCGCGGGGGGTGATTCATGGGGTACTCCGCGACACCGCCAAGCAGGTTCGTCAAGAAACCGTGCGGAAGCTGGCTACGGCCTTGAACCTCTCTTCGGAACGCCTTGCACTTGGGGGGGTATCGGACTCTTATCGGGGTTGGATGGTCGACCAACACAAGAGTCTGGATTTCCGTGGGCTGGGTGTTGGAAAACTCCACCCGGTGCCCTTGCGCGATCTCTTTGTCCCGACAGAGGTCAAGGAGCAGCATTCTGGCGAGACCGATCAATGCGAGCAGAGCGGCGGCGACAGGGTCGGCACACAGGCACACGAGCCCTTTCCGGAACGAGTCGAGTTTCAACAGGCCGTTCGTCAATACGACCGGATCTTACTGGTGGGCGACCCGGGCAGCGGAAAGACTACGTTGCTGCGGAACCTGGCCGCGGTCTCTGCGGCTTCCCAACGCGATGACACGCAATCCGCGGATGCGGCAAGAATCCCAGTGTTCGTTCGCTTGGCGTCGTATAGCAGGGCAAAGGATCGGGAAGGGAGCCTAGACCTTGTAGACTTCGTTGCAGCGTGCATGCGGCAGGACGGCCACCCAGACCCCGAACAGGTTCTACGAGAGGAGTTGGAGGGGGGAAACTGCATCGTACTGTTGGACGGCCTGGATGAAGTCGCAGGTGGCAGGCAAAACGCAGAGGTGGCCCGCTGCCTGAAACGATTCTTAAGAGAGTGTCCGAACAACCGCTTCGTCATTACGGCACGACAGATCGCCTTCGATTCGAAACCCTGGAAGCAGCTCGGATTCAGAAGGCTCCAGGTCGCACCGTGGGATGACGGGCAAATCCGCCGCTTCGTGGAAAAGTGGTATCACACGAATGCTAGTGGAGCATCGGAGGCCGTGCAGAGAGACGCAACAAAACGGGCCGACCGGTTGATCGATGCGATTATGGACAATCCGCGTGTCCGCGCCATCGGCACCAACCCCTTGATACTCACGATCCTGGCGGCGCTGCATCACGGCCAAGGCGTTCTTCCTCGCCGCCGCGCAGAGCTGTACGCGAAGTTGGTTGAGACACTCTTGGAAAGTTGGGAGGCAGCCAAATTCTCCGCTCGCCCCGGTGATTTCTTGGACGGCACGGCACTTGAAGGCCGGGAATACGGGTGGCTGCTGGGGCATCTCGCGTTGGAGATGCAGCAAAATGATCTTACGGTCGTGCCGAGTTGGTGGCTCACGGACCACGTGCAGATATTTCTTCGCGAGGAACTCGGATTCGAAGTCGAACAGGCCAAGAGCGAATGCGACAGAGTGATCCGCTATCTGGGTGAGCGATCGGGGTTGCTGATGGAACGCGGGCGAGGCCTGTACGCGTTCTGGCACTTGACGTTTCAGGAATACTTCGTGGCGCGAGCCGTTCTGCAAGAGGCCGCTACACAACCGAAGCGAAGCCTGGTTGACATCTTGAGGCCATTTTTCCACCACCCGCGTTGGACGGAAGTTATCCCCCTGGTGGCCGCCCAACTGACCCCGGCTCAGGCCCCTGCGTTGCTCCGCGCGATTCTTGATGATCCCGATCCCGTCGGGCGTTTTCTTCATCGGGGACCGTTGCTGGCTCTGGGCTGCCTGGCTGACGGAGCGGTCGTCGGCGAGAGTGAGTTGCTGGATCAGGTCTTTGGGAGCGTCCTTGACCTGGGAAAATCACGTTGGCTTGGGATTACGTTCGATGCGTTGGGCGTGCTTCAACACTTCGAAGGAACCCGACTCGCGTCAAGAGCTCGGACTACAATTAGCGAGCTTCTGGCATCCGCAAAGGATCGTTTGTCTTCGCGCGAGACTTTTCAACTCCGTCAAGTTGGCGACGAGGACTTCTCGCGACGGATGGCTGACGCGCTGGGGGCCCATATGAAAGGGCAGCCCACGCTGGGGGCACGGGGAAGCATCGATTTCGAAGGCAATCGCATTGAGTATTGGTTTTTGGATTCTCGGATGAGAGCAAGCAATCCGGACTCCTGGTTCGCCCGGGCGCACAGACTGTTGCAAGCGGAGGATACAGACGAGATTCTTCAGGTGGCACTTGTTTCTGAAATCGGAGACGACGTGCTCACGACTCCCCGCGCGTGGAAGATTCTCCGAGATCGGCTGAAGAACGGCTCTTATGACGGTGTGCGTGGACAATGTGCGCGTGGGCTGAGGCGCGTTGCCTCCCATGAGCCCCAGATACAGAGTGACTTGCTCGACCGCTTCCAGAATGACTCCTCGGAGGAAGTCCGTCAAGCATGTGCTGAGAGCCTGGCGGAAGCAGCTATTCAGGATGAAGAAGTTCGCACCATCTTAGTACAAACGCTCCGGTCTCAGGAAGCTGCCCCTGTACGTGCCGGCGCTGCCCGGGGCCTACAAAAGGTCGCACGCAAGGACCAGACGATCCGACAAGCAATTCTTGCGGCAGTATCTTCGGAAGAGGAGAACGAAACGGTCCGTGTTTCCTGTGGTTGGTCGCTGGAAGGTTGTTTGGGTGAAGACGAATCTGTTATCAAGGTATTCGTGAAACTGCTGGACGACGATCGCGCTCCTCGGTTGCAGGGATGTGTGTCGCAGGCGTTGGCAGGCGCATTGGCTCGGGGGAGAATACTGTGGGATCGAGGTATCGTGGAGCGCGTTGAACACAACTTGATGAAGCCGTCAAAACCGTGCGTACATGCATTGGAAGCCCTGCAAGCACTTGCCGACGCTCGCGAAACGTGGGTCGGGCTGCGGCTGGAAAGGGTCTTGGCAGAATCGCTCGAAGAGAGCGAAGAGGACGTGGAGATCGCTTTCGTTTATGGCTCCACGGCTCGACTTGCTCAGAACATGGATAGCGACATCGACCTGTTCGTCGTTGGAGACGCGACGCTAAAGCAACTCTCGGAACCGCTCGACCGGGCAGAGAAAACGCTGGGCCGCCAAGTGAATCCGGTGATCTACGACCGGCCCACTCTGATCGAAAAGTATCACGCGGGAAACCCGTTCCTGCAAGACGTGCTGCGCCGGGAGAAGATATTTGTCAAAGGAGCCGAAAATGAGCTTAGAGACATGGTCGTCTCTCAATCCACACGATCCGACGGTCGCTGAAATCCAGCAGTTGTTCGAGGTGGTCGAGCGCGATTTGGGCGATGCCGGCAAAGATGTAAGTCCCGACACCCGATTCAGTCTGGCTTACAATGCAGCGCTCCAGCTATGCACCATTGCACTACATGCGGAGGGGTTTGAGACCAATCGTAAGGTGAGGGGCCATCACAATACAACGATCAACTCGCTGCCGCTCACGATAGGTGAAGAACAGCGCGAAGCACACGTGTTCTTGTCGAGGTGCTCACGTCAACGCGGCCAAACCCTCTACGAACGTGTGGGGGTGGTCAGTCATCAGGATGCCGGCGACCTCCTGGAGACCGCAAGGACGCTTCGGGCGAGCACAGTTGAATGGCTGAAACGAAGGCATCCGGCTCTTGTCCCGGAGAAGCTCCAGTAGTGCCTCACCACGCCGCCATCGAGTCTTCGAACAGTTGCGTTAGCTCCGCCTCGCCGGCGGGATGGGGCGAGAGCTTGGTTACCCGGTGTTGTGGCAGGGTGCCCTGCACCAAGGCGGGAACGTCGTCGCTGGTGTAGCCCACGGCCCGCAGTCCGTTGGCAATCTTCAGGCGCTGCATGTAGCCGACGATCGCATCGGCCAGAATCTTGCCCGCCTCGGCCGTGCCGGCTATTGTTAACTCGTCAAATCGAACTCGACAGCGGGCTAGAGCGTCCACGGCTGGCGCATCGGCCGGGAGAGCATCCGGTTGGCCTCGTCGTCGTCGAAGCGTTCCTGCTGCGGGTCCCATTTCAGCTTGCGGCCGACCATCATGGCGATGTTGCCCAGGTGGGCGATCCCCGCCGCACGGTGGCCGTTTTCGGCGGGCGAGTAGCAGGGCTTGCGGGATTTCACGCAGTCGAGGAAGTTGCGTATTTCGCCGCCGGGGCAGGTGAACAGGTGTGTTTCGTTCGGTCCGATCTTGGAATTCAGGATCGAGGCGGGCTCGGCCTTGAGCGGGCCGCACCAGCCCTCGTTTCCGATCCACCCCTCGGTCCCCTCGAACCGCAGCGCCGGGCCCTTGGAAATGACGTCCAGCGTCACGCCGTTGGCATATTTGTATTTGCAGTGGTACTTCGTGGCCGTATTGTAGAGCCCCTCCTTGGGAAAAACACCCTCCCCTTCAACTTCGATCGGCATGGTGTCTTCGGTGTCGTTCCCCCACTGGGCGATGTCGATGATGTGGTGGGCCCAGTCGGTCAACTGTCCGCCCGAGTAGTCGAGAATCCAGCGGAAGTTCCAGTGGCAGCGTGCGGGGCAGTAGGGTTTGACCGGGGCCTGGCCCAGCCACATGTCGTAGTCGAAACCCTTGGGCGGATCAGAGATCGCCATGCTCGCCCGGCGGACGGAGTGGCCGGCGGGCAGACCCACCTCGATGTGCTTTACCTTGCCGATCCGGCCGTTGCGGACCAGTTCACACATGCGGTGGTACACTCCGACCGAGCGGTTCTCCGAGGCCGTCTGGAAGACACAATCGTACCGCCTAACGACGCCGCACAGCGCCCGGCCCTCGGCCAAGGTCAAGGTCAGCGGCTTCTCGCAGATCACGTCCTTGCCGGCCTTGACGGCGATGATCGAGGGGATCACGTGCCAGTGGTCGGGGGTGGCGTTGCACACCGCGTCGATATCCTCGCGGCCGATCAGCTCGCGGAAGTCGTTGTAGGCCGCACAGCCCTTGTAGGTCCCCTTCGACATCGCCTGGGCGTAGTGTTGTTCTGCCCGCTGCTTGGCGGCCCGGCGGTGGTTCGAATCGACGTCGCAGACGGCCACGGCCTGGGCGTCGGCCTGGGCGAGAAATCCGTTTAGGTCTCTGCCGATCCCATGGTCGCCGGTCCCGATAAAGCCCACCGTGATCCGGTTGCCGGGCGCCACCGAGCCGGCCAGGCCCAAGGCGGATGAGGGAACCACCTGCGGCGCGGCGATGGCGGCGGTCGCGGCGGTAATGCCTTTTATGAACCTGCGGCGCGAAATGTTCTGCCTGACGGACATGACGTAAGCTCCTTGTGGGGTCTTCCGGTTTTCGATGTCTCGTGAAAGGGCTGTCCGGTCTCGGACTATCGCTGAATACCTCCAAGACGGGGTGTTTGTGAGTCTACGTGCAATACCGTTCAATCAAGTGCAATATCAAGAAGGATCAAGTGGCACCGGCGTCTCGCCGGTGAGACATAAGTGACAGCACTGCCATAGGTTCCGTCACACCGGCGAGACGCCGGTGCCACTGTGTTGACGCCGGGTTGGCCCTGAATTGAACGGTATTGAGTCTACGTGCGAAAACTTGACGTGTCAAGCACTCTTGCGGCAGAATTCGGCGGGCGATTGTCGCGCCAACAGTTGATTGATACACTGGGGATTCTTCGCATGTGAAAACGTTGATCCACCGCATGGAGGAGATCCAAGGTGACCATTGATCCGCAACAGTTCCGGGACATCGATCCGGGCCAGCGACTGCTGATGGGGCCGGGGCCGAGTGACGTTCCCGCACGTGTGCTCCAGGCCATGTCCGCGCCCTGCATCGGTCACCTCGATCCCTACTTCCTTTCCGCCATGGACGAGACGCAACAACTGTTGCGATTCCTGTTCCAGACCGACAACCAGTTGACCATCCCGGTCTCCGGCACCGGCAGCGCCGGGATGGAGACCTGCTTTGTCAACCTGATCGAGCCCGGTGATGAAGTAGTCGTCTGCGTCAACGGTGTGTTCGGAACGCGGATGTCGGACATCGTGGGTCGGATCGGGGGAGAACTCATACGGGTAGATGCCCCGTGGGGCCGAGCGATTGATCCGGAGGCGGTCCGCAAGGCCGTCGCGGGCAAGGGCCCCAAGGTGCTGGCCGTGGTGCACGCCGAGACCTCCACCGGCGTCTGCCAGCCGCTGGAAGATTTGGCTGCGATTGCGCGTGAGTGTGGGGCGCTGTTTCTGGTCGATACGGTCACCTCGCTGGGCGGGATCGAAGTGGCCGTGGACCGAATGGGAATCGACGCCGTCTACAGCGGCACGCAGAAGTGCCTCTCGTGTCCGCCCGGGCTGGCACCGATCTCGTTGAGCCCGGCGGCAATGGAGACCCTCCAGAAGCGCAAGACCCCGGTCGTGAGCTGGTATCTGGACATGGGACTAGTCGCCGACTATTGGGGTGCCAGCCGAAAATACCACCACACTGCCCCGGTCAACATGATCTACGCGCTGCGCGAGGCGCTTAGGATCATAGCCGAGGAGGGCCTTCAGGCCCGCTGGGCCCGGCACTGGCTGAACCACCGGGCCCTGGTGGCCGGAATCGAGACGATGGGCCTCTCGATGGTCGTCCCGCCGTCGGAACGGCTGCCGATGCTCAACACGATCCATATCCCCGCAGGGGCCGACGACAAGAGGGTACGTGCCGCGCTGCTCGATGATTTCCGGATCGAGATCGGCGGCGGTCTGGGCGAGCTGGCCGGCAAGGCGTGGCGTGCGGGGCTGATGGGACACGCCTCCCGCCGGAAAAACGTCTTCCTCTTCCTCTCCGCCCTGCAGACCATCCTCAAGGCCGAGGGGGTTGCGGTCAGGCCGGGTGCCCTGGAGGCAGCCGCGGCCGTGTACGACGAAGCATGATCCAGCCCGAACTGCTTAAGCGACTCAGCCAGATTGTCGGCGCCGAGTACGTCTCGGCCGGCCGCACCGACGCGGAGGTCTACGGCTACGACGCCTCGCTGGCCACGGGCGCGCCCGATGCGGTGGTCCTTCCCGCCGACACGCAGCAGACGGCCGCGGTGGTCTGTGCCGCCAGCGAGGCGCGGGTTGCCTACGTGCCCCGGGGGTTCGGCACGAACCTCTCGGGAGGAAGCGTGGCCTGCCGCGGGGGATTGGTGATCGGGCTGTCGCGTCTCAGTCGTATCCTGGCCCTCAAGCCGGAAGGCCGCTACGCGGTCGTGCAGCCGGGGGTGACCAACCTCGAATTGCAGAACGCGCTGGCCCCGCTGGGATTCCTCTACGCCCCGGATCCGGCCAGCCAGAAGGTGGCCACCCTGGGGGGGAACGTGGGCGAAAACGCGGGCGGACCGCACTGCCTGAAGTACGGGGTGACCACCAATCATGTCTTAGGCATGACGTTGGTGCTTCCCGGCGGCGAGGTCGTCCGCCTCGGCGGCCCCGCACTGGATCCACCCGGCTATGATCTCCGCGGCGTGCTCGTCGGCAGCGAGGGCACACTGGGCATCATCACCGAGTTGGTCCTCCGCATCCTGCCCTCACCCGAATCGGTGGTAACGCTCCTGGCCGTCTACGATCACAATGCGGAGGCCGCCCGCTCGGTCTCCGGCGTGATCGCGGCCGGAATCGTCCCGGCCACGCTGGAGATGATGGACGCCACGGTGATCCGTGCGGTGGAAGAGAGCATGCCCTGCGGGTATCCCTTGGACGCGGCGGCCGTGCTGATCGCCGAAGTGGACGGCCCGGCGGTGGGGCTAAAGCAGCAGGCGGAGCAGATCGCCGAGATTTGCAGAGAGAACGGATGCCGCGAGGTCCGCCAGGCGAAAGATGCCGCGGAGCGGGATCTGTTGTGGGCGGGCCGCCGCGGGGCGTTCGGCGCCATCGCCCGGCTGGCACCGAATTATCTCGTGGCCGACTGTACCGTGCCTCGTACCCGACTCCCGGAAGCCCTGGCCCGCGTGGCCGCCGTTGCCGCAGAACATCGGCTTAACCACGGCAACGTCTTCCATGCCGGCGACGGCAATCTTCATCCGCTGCTGTTGTTCGACTCACGCGACGCCGATCAAGTGCGGCGGGTTCACAAGGCCGGCAAGCAGATCATCGAGGCATGCGTGGCCCTGGGGGGCACCATCTCCGGCGAACACGGCATCGGCGCGGAGAAGTCCGAGGCCATGCGGTTGGTCTTCTCGCCGCGCGATCTTCAACTCCAGCGCTCACTGCGGGAGGCATTCGACCCGGACGATCTGCTCAATCCCGGGAAGATCATTCCGCCGGCTCCGACCTCCCCTCTCCCTCTGGGAGAGGGGCAGGGGGTGAGGGCTACCGAGGCCAAACACAGTGCAGGACACGAAACAGTTGCGCCACCATCGCTTGCTTCAACCTGCCCTCACCCGGCGGCTTCGCCGCCACCCTCTCCCGGAAGGAGAGGGGACCTATCAGAGACCCGCTCTGAGCCGATCTCTGCGGAGGAGTTGCAGCCGACCGAACTCACACCGGCCGATGCGGCCGAGGCCGGCGAGATGGTCGGCCTGGCGTATCTCGGCCGCGCCACCTTGTTGCCCGTCGGCAACGGCGGGCAGCTCGGTTACGGCAACTCCTACCAGTGCGAGGCCACTCCGCTTCGCAGCGCCCGATTGTCTTCCGCTGTTGAGTACGATCCGGCCAATCAGGTTATTGCAGTCGGATCCGGCATGACTTTACGTGCGCTTCAAGAGGTGCTCTCCGAGCGTGGCCAATGGCTGCCCATCCGCCCGCCACGCGGTGAGCAAGGTACGCTGGGCGGCCTGGCGGCACTGGGCTCTTGCGGTCCCGAGCGGCTCCGCTACGGCGCGCCGCGAGATCTGCTCCTGGGGCTGAAATTCGTATCCGGCACGGGACACTTGATCTCGGCCGGTGGGCGGGTGGTAAAGAACGTGGCCGGATACGACCTGACGAGGCTCCTGGTGGGCTCGGCGGGCACGCTGGGGTTCATCACCGAGTTGACGTTCCGCGTCGCGTCCCTGCCGGAGTGTGGCGTCGCCTTGGTCGCGTCCGGCTCGCTGGGGCGGTGTTCGGCGGCCGCCGCGGAGCTGCTCGGCTCAAAGCTCGAGCCTGCGTTTGTGATCGTCGTGCCGGACGAACCCGCGCTGCGCCTTGACGGCGATCATGCCTGGCAACTGATCGCGGGATTCGAGGGTTTTCGGGAAACGGTCGACTTCCAGTTGGGAGGCTACGAGGCGATGGTTCGCCAGTTGGGCCTGGGTATCGAACAGCGCCGCGAGTACGCGGTCAGGGAAGGACTCTGCGGAGAATCCTTCGACACGCTCCGGCAGTCCCCGTTCCTGTTGAGGGCCGATCTGCCTTTGGATGAGGTGCCGGCATTCATCACTGCCGGCCGGGAGGCACTGTCCCGGGCGGCGATGCTGGTCGATTTCGGCTGCGGCCGGATCGTTGCAGCCGTGCCAACCCTGACGCCCGGCGCCTGGTTGAGCTATTGCGAAATCGCAGAGGAAACCGGAGGTCACGTAATTCTGGAAAGGGCGCCCCGGGAGTTCGCCGAACAGCAGGAAGTTTTCGGGCTGCCCAGACCAAGCTGGCACGTGATGCACCGGGTCAAGGCCGCCCTGGATCCGCACAACGTCTTTGCGCCGGGGCGTTTGCCCGGCAGGAAATAAATGGCAGTAGAAGAACACTACGACGAGATCGCCCGCTGCAACCGCTGCGGATTCTGCCAAGTGGCCTGTCCGATCTTTCGGTCCACCGGGCACGAGGCCGGCGTGGCCCGGGGCCGGATCGCCCTGTTGCGGGCCCTGATCGAAGGCCGGCTGGAGTGGGATCGCCAGCTCGAGGAGCCGTTGTTCGCCTGCCTGCTGTGCGGGGCCTGCACGTCGAACTGCTTTCCCGCGGTGGCCACGGCCGATCTGATCCTCGATGCCCGCTCGGAGTACCTCGACCGCGTCGGCCGCGGCCCGCTGCACAAGCTGCTGTTTCAGCACCTCCTGCCGTATCCCGGCCGTCTGCGGATTGCCGCCCGGGCCGCGGCGCTGGGCAAGCGAAGCGGGCTGTCGAAGGTCGCCCGGGCGCTGGGGTTGTTGCGGATCTTCGGCCGGGATTTCCCCCGCGCCGAGGAGATCGTGGACCAATTTCCCGACAGGGCGTTCCGCGAGAAGGTCCGGCCGGGGGTCGTCGAGGGCGATGGTGCGCTGCGGATCGGCTACTTCATCGGCTGCGGAACCGACATCATGTGCCCGCAGGCCGCCGAGGCGACACTCGGCGTGCTACGAGGGATCGGCAGAACCGTTCACGTGTTGGAGAATTGCTGCTGCGGGCTGCCGGCCGTAAGCTACGGCGACCGGACGGTTGCGCGGGAGCTGGCCGAGAGAAACATGCAGCTTTTCGCCGACGGCCGGTTCGACGTCATCGTGACCGATTGCTCTAGCTGTGCCGCTTTCTTGAAGAAGTATCCGACACTGTTTGCGGAGGACGACCCGCGGCACGCTGCGGCGGAGGCCTTTGCCGCGGCGGTTCGCGACCTTCTGGAGCTTCTCCCCTCGACCGAAGGCCTGTCGCCGCCGGAGCAGTCGGAAAAGGTAATCGCAACCTATCACGATCCCTGCCACGCCTCGCGGGGCCAGGGGCTGGTCGACCAGCCGCGGGCGATCCTGCGTTCGATTACCGGGCTTCAGTACCGCGAGCTGCCGGAGGCCGACTGGTGCTGCGGCGGAGCCGGCTCCTACGCGCTGTCTCACTACGAGCTGGCCCGTAAGGTGCTCGACAGGAAGATGGACAACGTCCAGGGGACCGGGGCCAACCTGCTGGTAACCTCCTGCCCGGCCTGCATCATCCATCTCGGCTACGGCGTCCGCCAGCGCGGCCTGCCGGTCCGCGTGTGCCACATCTCCGAGCTGATCTCAGCTCCCCAGTGAGCTTCGCCGGCCGGGGGAACCTGCGGCCGGAAAACGTCCCGCGTCCTGCTCTTGACATCCCCGTGCAATCGGCTAGATTCATCCGAAATAGAACATCCTTTGCAGAGTTTCTTTGCAGAAAGAGCCAGACAGGAGTATCGAGAAATGGCCAAGAAGACCGCAAAACGGAAGACCGTGAGGAAGGGGACAGAGAAACCTGAGGATTCCCTGGAACGATTAAGCAAACTCAGTAAGGAGGAATTGCTTATCAAACTCGGGCAACTGATGAGTGAGAATGCCGCTTTGCAGCAGAAGGCGGCGTTTGCAGCCGAGACGACGGAGGTATTTCGCGGTGCAGCACGCAGGTATCTAAGACAGCCTTTTCAGGACACCATGAAAGACTATGAAGACTAGGCTGTGTCGGGCAGATGTACGCTGAGGTGACCAGGGCAGGGCGAAGCGGTGCCCCGGCCCGACTGTCCCTGGGGCTTTGCCGGCCGAAGCTTCGTTTCGGTGCCCGTCAGCCACCAGCCACCCGGATCCGCCGGTGATTTGCCGGACACGGCCTGCCCCCGACCGCTGCCGTTGACCTGGTCGCTGAGTAGTGGGGATCTGATATGCCGACTGGCGTTTCGCCCGCCCGCTCGGAGCGTCGGCCAGCTACGTTCCCACGCGGAGCGTGGGAACAACAACACTTGGCAATCATGAATCCCAAATCTGAAATCGGAAATCCCTACACCAGTCTCCAGCGCTTGCGCAGGTACCATTCGACCCCCAACAAGGCCACCAACACCAGGAAAAACGCCCAGGTGTACCACTGCTTGGTCCAGAGGGTTCTCTTGCTCTCTTGGCGGACCTGGAGGCTTTCGGTCTGTTGGGTCAACTGCCGGATCAGGCCGGAGAGCTCCTCGGGGGCGAGCGACCGGCCCCCGGTCATGGCGGCCAGGCTCTCCAGCGAGGCGGCGTCGGCGGCCGCGTTGTCCAGCTCCAGGTCCTGCTCGAAGACCAGGAACCTTGCCCGGGCGGAGCCCAACGGTTTCCCCTCATGCGTGGCCGTGACTTCAACCGCGTAATCGCCGGCGGCCTGGGTCTTGCGGAACGATCCGGTCATCTGCTCGTCCCGCCGGGCCGGCTGCAAGGGCCGTGGCGTGCCGTCGGGCAGCACGATCTTGGCCTCGCAGGTCGCATCAGGTATGGCCTCGCCGCTGGCCGACCGGGCACCCATGGTGAACTCCACCGGCTCCGAGGGGGCAAACCGGCGCTTGGCCAGGCGGACCCAGACGTTGCCCTCGGCCGCTTGATCCTTTCGGGCCAGCCACAACACGACCTGGCGCCAGAACCGCTTGTGGGCCGATCCGTATCCGTGCATCTGCCAGAGCCAGGTGGAGTCTGCGGCGAAGGCCATGACTCGACCGTTGCCGTGGCTGTGGGCGACCAACAGCGGGGTGCCTGGGCCGGCGTCGGCCAGCACCAGGGCCAAGGGGGCGAGCTTTTTGGGGTTGAACCGATTGGCCCCTCCGAGCGGCGGCAACTTCGCCCAGAGGGCCAAGTTTTCTTCCCGGCTGCCGGCCAGCATCAGGGCGAAGTGGAGCCGGCCGAACTCCGTCAGCCGCATGCGCAACGGGCCGGGCAGGTGCACGTCGGAGCGGATGGGATCTTCGAATCGCTGCCGCTCGGTGCGGTCCATGACCACCGGCAGCACCTCGGCCAAGGGCGTGGTAGCGTAACCGCCGGGACCGAAACTGTGCAGCCCGCCCAGCATGATCAGGCCCGCCCCCTGGCCCACCGCCTTGGCCAGATTCTCGAGTTCCTCACCCTGGAAGGCGGTCGAGTCGAGGTCGCCCAGGATGTAGACGTCGTACTTTCCGGGCAGGACCCACTGGGCCATTTCGCCGGGCCGGGTTTCGGGCTTTTCGGCGTCGATCCGTTGATAGAGGACGTTGATGTCGGGTGAGGCATCCAACGCCCGGCGAAGGAACGTGGTCTCGGGCCGCAAGGCCCCCTCCAGGTACAGCACGTTCAGCCCGCCACCGAGCACGTTGACGAAGGTGCTCAGCCGGTTGTTGGTGGTGACCAGTTCGCCCGGCTGCCCGACCGCTTCGAGGGTCAGCTTGTACTCGCCCGGCACGCGGGGGGCGTAGCTGAGCCGGATCGGCAGGAGCTGGCCTTCGTCGGTGGCCTGGACGGTTTGTCCGGCCACTTGTTCCATTTTTCCGGGCGAGGTCTCGAAAAGCACCTTGACGGGGATCCGGCGATTGACGTATCCGTCCACGCGGACCCGGCCGCCGACGGCCAACTGATTCTTGACGAACACGCTCTGGTTGACCAGCAGGTCGGCCACGGCCACGTCTTTTGCCTCGCCCAGCCCGCGGGAACGGCCCAACGCGAAGGTGTACAGCGGAGCGCCGAAGGGTTTCAGCAGCCCCACGGCGGTCTGCGGCGGGAGGTCGCGGGGGGCATAGGCTCGCTGGGCCCCGTCGCTTAACAGGATCACGCCCAACAGCCGCTTGCCGGCCTCCCCTTGAAGCACGTCTTCCAGGGCGGCGCCGATGGCCGTCTGCTTTCCGTCGGGAGTTTCGGGCAAGGGGATCTTGCCCCCGTCGACCTCCAGGGGGCTGGTCTGGGCGTCGAAGCTGTAGGCCCTGAGCTCGAAGTCCTCGGCCAACTCGGCCAGCGCGGATTGCGCGTCGCCGACCGAGCGGCGCAGCAATTGCCATCGGCTCTTTCCGCCGCCGGCATCGGGAACCGACATGCTCTGCGACTGGTCGATCAGCACCACCAGCGTGGCCGACTGCTTCCTGATTTCGGTGTAGACCAGTCTGGGCCGCAGCAGTGCCAGGATCACCAGCACGATCACGCCGATCCGCAGTGCCAGCAAGACCGCCCGCTTCGGCCGGCTCATCCGCCCCCGCCCCGGTCCCAGCACCAACAGCCCCAGCAGCAGCAGGGCGGCCGCAACCACCCACAGGTAGCTGCCGAAGACCGGATCGAAGGAGAGGCGGCTCATGGGGAATGATGAATGATGAATGATGAATGATGAATGCTGAATGATGAATGCTGAACGCTGAATGCTGAATGCTGAACGCTGAATGCTGAATGCTGAATCACGACGGGTAAACGTCTCTGCTTCCTCAGAGCACATGCCGACGACGAAGCTGTCCAAGCCGACCTGTCAATACGGCAAACGGGATCCTGGTCATTCATCATTCTGCATTCCACATTCATCATTTTCGATAGAACAGATTTGCCACTGCGTGCTCCAGCGCCAGCACGATGGCCACTGCGAGGATCAACGCCGGAAACAGCTCGCGGCCGACGCGTGCGGTGTTGATGTCGCGTTCGATTTCGTCGGCTGTGCGGGCGACGCGATAGTCGATCGGCCCGAGGACCTCGGCCAACTCCTCCTCGGTGATTCGCTCGAGCTGGGTCTGCTCGGGGGCCAGGTTCACGCTGAAGCCGCGATCCACGCCCGCCAGAAGCCCTCCGGCGCGGACCCGATAGTTGCCCACCCGGTCGGTCGAGCTGACCATCAGCAGGTGCCGTTTCCGGTCGGGCGAGAGCGGAAACGTCAGGTTGCCGGGGGCGAAGACGTGATAGATGTCGTGCTGGTCGCGGGCCTGGAGCTTGAGCACGGCCGTTTGGCCGGCCAAGTAGCCCAACTGCTGGTCGCTGCTGCCGACTAAGTACGACACCATCTGGTTGACCAGGATCAGGAAGGGCCAAGCCTGGTCGGCCTGCAAGCTGCCCGGCAACAGGTTCCAGGGCTTGCGCTGGGGATCGTCGGAGACGGGATCGTCGGAGACTGGATCGTCGGAGACTGGGGTGGTCATCGTCAGCACGCGTCCGTCCCCCACCGGCCGCTCCAGCAGCGCCGGCTGGCGGTCGGTAAACGGCAACGCCACGCCCACGCCCTGGGCCGGCTGGTCCAACTCCCAGTAGCGAAACACCGGAGAGGCGTCCCAGGGGGTCGCGCCGGCGCTGCCGCGGAAGGCCGCCAGGATCGGATGCTGGTAGTTGGTCGGAGCCAGGCACACGTCGCCGTCGGGGCGGCGGGCCTGGCGCAGCAGCTTGCCGGGCAGCAACTGTTGGGCAAGCGGCGCGTTGAACGAGTCGACTTGCTTGTTGGCGTTACGCCCCAGAAAGATGGCTACCCCGTGGCCCTCCTCGGCGAACTCACCGAGCTTCTTCCAAACGGCCGGCTCCAGGGGCGTCGGGTCGAGCAAGCACACCGCCGCGTACTGGAACAGCGACCGCTGGGCCAGCTCTTCCAGGTTGGCCACGTCGCATGCGAAGCGGGCCTCGCCGCGCTTGCGAAACATGGTGGGGGCCAGGGCTTGGGTCAAGAACAGGCTGTACCGCTCGGTGGGCTTGGGCGCAGCCACCAGGATCCGCCAGGCCGGCTGGACCTCCACGGTGAAGAATCGCACGTCGTCAGCGGCCAGACCGTCCTGCCCCACAACGCGCAGGAAACCCTGATGCGTGCCGATGCCCAGGGAGCCGATCCGGAAATCGACTCGCTGTGATTCGCCGGGGCCGAGGGTGTAGCTCTCCTCGCAGGACTTCTGTTCTTTCCCCTGGTTGTCCAACAGGTACAGCTCCACGGTCCGCTCTGCCGCCCCGCCCGTCTGCAACAGCTCCGTTTCCATCCTCAACGAGCCGCGATTGGGGAGCACCTGGCCCGAAAGCCGCAGCTCGCCCAGCGCGTAGTTGGTCGGCTCTTCGACGCCCACGTCGATCAGGTAGATTCGCACTCCGGGCACGCCGGCAAACTGCTTGTGCAGTCGGGCGGCCGAGTCGGCCGGCCACGCACCGCGGGCAAGATCGGTGAATATGTAGATCTCCTTGCGCCTCAGCTCGCTCTGGCCGAGACGCCGCAGGGCTTCTTCGGCCACGCGCGTAAGCGGCTGCGAATTGGCCACGCTCTCCAGCCGCTCGATCCGCTTCTCGGCGGCCAGCAGATCGATCTCGAACTTGCCGGGCCCCAACCGGGTATCGAGCACGGCCACGTCGCTCTCGCGGGGAAGCTGACCCAGCAGCCACAGACCGAGTTTCTGGGCGGCTTCCAGCCGAGTTTGGTTCTCCTGCCGGTAGTCCATCCGCGGGGCCGTATCGAAGACCAGCGCCGCCGCTACAGGTGCCTCCTGGCTGCCCAGCGCGCCGGACAGCTTGGCGCTGGGCAGGATGCTGGGTCGGGCCAGCGCCAATCCCAACAGAACGATCGCCGCCGCACGCAACAAGAGCAGCAGCAGGTGTCGCAGGCGCAGCCGCCGCCGGTTGGCCTCGTGCCGCTTCGCCACGAACCGCAGGGCAGGAAACTCCAGCAGCCGCGGCTTCTGCCGCATGACCAGGTGCAGCACGATCGGCAAAGCCACCAACCCCAGCCCGGCCCATGCTATCAAGGGATACAGCACACTCATGGCTCACCCCCTGGCCGCCCGGCTGGCCAGATACTCGGTCAGGGCCTTGTCGAACCGCATGCTGGTGTCCAGGGCGACATAGTCGATCCGGGCCTGGAAACACTCGCGGCGATAGGTGTCGCGGAAGCTCTCCAGCTCGGCCAGGTAGTCACGGCGGAAGCTGAGTGCGTCGAGCCGGAGCCGCTGTTTGGTCTCCGGCTCCTCCAACTCCACGATGCCCTCGAAGGGAAATTGGGTCTCGGCCTCGTCCAGCACGTGGAACAGGATCACGTCGTGTCCGCCGTGCCGCAGCCGGTAGAGCGCTTCGAGCACCGGCTCGGGCTCGGCCAGAAGGTCGGAGAAGATCATCACCAGGCTGGCGTGACGGAGCATGGCGGCCACCTGGACCAGGCTGTTGGCCACGTCGGTCTTACCCTCCGGCTTCAGCTTGGCCAACATCGAGAGCACGTTGCCCAGGTGGTTCCGCCGGGCTCGGGGCGCCAGGCTGTTGCGAATTTTCTCGTCGAAGGTGAGCAGCCCCACCGGGTCCTGCTGGTAGATCATCAGGTAGCACAGCGCGGCCGCCAGGCAGATGGCATAGTCGAACTTGGTCAACTGCTGGCGGTAGGTGTAGCCCATCGAACGGCTGGCGTCCATCACCAGGTATCCGGTGATCGTGGTCTCGGCCTCGAACTTCTTGACGTAGTACTTGTCGGTCTTGGCGTAGACCAGCCAGTCGATGTCCTTGGGATCGTCGCCGGGGGTGTACTTGCGATGCTCGCTGAACTCCACCGAGAAGCCGTGAAACGGGCTGGCGTGCAGCCCGTGCAGGAACCCCTTGACGATGAACTGCGCGCGGAGATCCAGCCGCTTGATCTGATTGATGACTTCGGGCTTGAGGTACTTTTCTACGGTGGACATGGAGCAATTGGGGATCGGGGATGAGTCAGTAGGCTCCGTCGCGCCAATTCAACCGGGGACCGTCCAGCAGCAGTGACACGTGGTTCAGCACGTTTCGGCCGAGGATCCCGAACTCCTGGTCGATGACGAGGAAGCGTCCGCGGAAAACCCGTCCCAGGAAAAGCAACTCCGCATCGACAGTTTTCGCGAGGCTGGTACCGCCCCCAAAACCTCTCAGAACGAACGCTCCCTCCGGTTCGCTGCGCAGCGCGAGTTGGTCGGTGCAGGTTTTGGGGAGCAATGTAACGTCTGCACCAGAGTCGATCAGCATGGTCACGTCGGAAACGCTCTTCGCACGATCCCGGGTGCGGAGAATCACACTTGCCAACGGAGCCGGCGGCGTGAACTGCTGTGAATCATAGTCCGGCATCAGGCGTCTCCTCGGTGACCTCCATTTCAAACTCGGCGGCCTGCGCTGCGTCCGCCAGCCGGGGACTCCGGAGGTATGCCGCCTGCTCGACCTCCGTGCCAGGAACAAGCACGTAGACTTTTGCCTTCTCCGGAAGGACGACGCCAGCGGGCAACTGGATGCAGCCGTTTTCCACAACGCCTTCGTATGTAACCACGTTCATAGGTCCTCCTCGCTTTTCGTGCACGTTATCCCATGCTCAGGAAATGCCTGGATCAGGTTATTGATGGCGCTGATGCAGCGTTGCCCCCATTGATTGGTGAAGGCATAGGTTCGCCCTTCAGCGCGAATAAGTTCGTCATCAGCACAGAAGAATCGTCGCTCCTCGAATCGTTTTCCACTGCGCTCTTCCTCTTGCCTCATACACTGCACAAAGGCCGCCATGTCCAATGTGCCCTCGGCACTTCGAAACATGCTGTTCTCCCGCCAGGGCACCCGGGCCGCTATCTTCTCCGGCGCGACACCAGAGTCGCAGAGGAACTTGACGACGGCATAAATCGCCGCCCGTTTAGACAGCCGCGTATGCGCCTTTCCTTCGACCGTCACGTCGTACTTCGTCAAGTCTGGGGTGAACTTTCGGGCCGCTTGCTTCTGTTGTTGCTTTTTCCCTATCCAATCACGAGCCTCGGGAAGCGGTATCACCTCCTGCACATCAGCCAGGATCTGCCCCGAGTAGTTATAGGGCTTGATCCTCACACAGCGGATGTCAAGACCCTGTTCGTTGAGCCACATCACAGCCGTGGTGAGCTCTTCGGAGAAGTCTGCTGCCGCGAGAACAATCCGCACATTCGGCGCGAAGGAGTCCTCATCGGGTTCGTCCCATTCAAGGAACTCCAGGAGCGATGGGCGGGAGTCGAGGTCGCTGCCGATCCGGCCCAGGTGTTCCGCATAGACGTCGACGGCTCGTTCGAATGTCATCGTCGAAACCATCGCGGCGTAGCGAATCGCCTGCAACTCCATGTGGCCCCCATCGTCAGTTCGCTTAAGTTCAATCACGACAAGGTTGGCGTCCTTGTCGATCCCCAGCAGGTCGATGCGGCGTCGGCTGTCTTGCCACTCGCCAAATTCCTCAGAGATCACCAGCGTCTCCGGGGAGACTACCTCCACGTGGTTGCGCAGAAGTCGCTGCAGGTCGGCACGCTCTCGAATACCCGCCGCGCCGAAGGAGGTTTCCTCGACCCTCCGAAACCCGTCGTCCAGAATCTCGTAGATCGCCATGGCAGTTGCCTCACACGGTCTAGCCCCTTCGCCCCTCTCCACTATCCACTATCCACTCGCCCCTCTGCCCTCGTCCCTCACCCCTCGCCCCTCGTCCCTACCTCTCATACTTCGGTATCACCGGCGGCGGCGTCTCGCGCAACAACCGCTCGATGATGTCTTCGTTGGTCATTCCTTCGGCCTGGGCCTGGAAGTTGGTGCTGATGCGGTGTCTGAGGACGGGGATGGCGATCTTCTTGACGTCTTCGACGGCCACCGAGAAGCGGCCTTCCATGGCGGCCAGTGCCTTGCCGCCCTGGATCAGGAACTGCCCTGCCCGCGGGCCCGCTCCCCAATCGATCAGCTCGGTCACAAACGGCGGTGCCGAGGGGTCCTTGGGCCGCGTGGCGCGGACCAGCCGGGCGACGTACTGGATGATGTATTCGCTCACGGCCACCTTGCCGACCAGGTTCTGCAAGTTGATGATCGCCTTTCCGGAGAGGACCTTGCGGACCTCGGCCCTCTCGCCCCGCGTGGTGGTCGCCAGGATCTGCTCCTCTTCGTCGGCCGAGGGGTAATCGACCTTGATGTTGAACTTGAAGCGATCCAATTGGGCCTCGGGCAGCGGGTAGGTGCCTTCCTGCTCGATTGGG
>CAZUAM010000008.1:0-28712 GCA_964618095.1 uncultured Planctomycetaceae bacterium
ACCGGCCACTGCTGTTGCCGCAAGCACGGACAGAGCCGCACAGACCGACAACGCGTACAGGATCGTCAAACGCTTCACGGGGGATTCCTCCTCTGGCTGCCGTTTGTCCCGGTGTCATGGATAAGCGGCGCGAAAGCGCGCAGCGATTTCACGTCCGTTTTCATCCGGTTGTTATGCCGCGGTCTGCTTCTGTTTCTATGCTTCATGGGTCGAACACGATACGGAAGACCTCTTCTCCCACGAAGTGGGAATTGCCCTCGCTCACCTGCTCGAGTTTTCGCCGGATGGCCAACAATCCGAAGTGATTACTGCGAGTGAGGAGCGTCAGACGGTACGACTTCACCTCTTCGGCCGTCAGATTCCCTTCGCGGGCAAGTTTCATACCCATCACACTGTGGTCCTCGAACGGCCACGGCACCCGGTCCGCCAGCACGCGAACGCGCTGCTGGGGCTCGGCGGCCGGATCGACCTGCCAGCATTTCAGGCCGAAAATGAGGAACTTGTCTCCATGTTTCACGCAGAAGCCCTCGGGAACGTCGCGTGGCAGAATTATTTCGGGGCGAAAACTGGGCAACCCGATGCGGTAAAGGCGGTTGTACTTGCTGCGAAACACGGCGTCTGGCGTGCGAGCCAAGGGTCTCGGATTGAGGCCGTCTCTGATGCTGGTTTCCAGCACGGTTACCTTGCCCGTGTCAGGGTCGACCAACAACGGCCAATCATTGTCATTCCTGGGGCGGCGGCCGATCAGCACGCGCCGCTGTGGATTGGCGCCGTGCGTGGTCCTTTGAAATGCCAACACGTATGTGGGTTGAAACGCCACATGCGGGTTGCGCCACGGCTTCGGGTCCGTGCGATCTGGTTGAACGCGGGCCTCGAAGAAGACTTGGATCTTCGCCCCGTTGTCGGGATCGAACGTCACGTTGCTGATGGTCATTCGGCCGAAGTGGGAAATCAGCAGCGCCCTGCCCGGCTCGAGGGGCTCGACCCACAATCGTTGCGTCGTGCGCGGATTGGGAAGCGTTTCTTGGGGAACGATCGGCAGGCCATCGGCTTCGTCGATTTGCCAAACCTGTTCCCGTTGCGGGTCGATTACCAGCAACGCCGGCTTCTCGAGACCACTCCACGTGGTCACCCAGGCGAAGCGCCCGTCGTATCCGACGGAATTGACAATGCCCTTGCCTTGCCAGATATGCTTGAGTCGGCCCGGTTCTTTCATCAGGCAAAGAAGACCAGCGGGCCAAGTCCAAACCAAGTCGACGCCCTCTCCGGCAGGAATCCAGCCCTGCAACAGCCCAGACCGCGGTGTTGGGAGAAGGCGGATTTCCAGCGGCTGAAACCGCAGCAGTTGCGGTCCAGCCGGCCGCGTCCGGGCAACGGGTGCCTGCGGAGGCTGTTTCTTCGCGGCATCCTTTTTAACGAGATCGCGCAACCGGCGGACGGCTCGCTGCACCTGCTCGTTGTCCATCGCCTCCAGGGACTGGAGGTATTGACGTCCGGCCGGGCCGTCCAGAAATGAAGGCCCGTGAGAGCAGAGGGTCAACTCGCGGATAAGCCGTTCTGCTTGGGGCAGATTCTGAATGTCCTGAACGATCTCCAGCAGGATGTCCAACTGCTCTTGTTCAGGACGGAATCTGAGTGCTGCCGACATTAGCCGATCTTCGTCTCCTGACTCCATCTTGCAACGAGTGCGAATCATTCGCCGGTAGATCTCCAACTCCTCCTTGTGCAGCTTTGCCACCATAGGTCGAATGTCGGGGGCACGGCCGGTGGGCTCTCTCAACAAGCTGGACCACCAGACCGCCCTGCTCAGGCGGTTATGCAAGAGATTGTTGCCGCGCTGGCCGATGTGCTTCACGCTGGGCAAGTAGGCCTCGTAATGTTCCAAGGCCCGAAGATGTAGACGAAGTCCATGCGCGATCGTCTCCGGAGGCTTTTTGTATTCCCAGCGGGCGGGCGGCCGGGCCAGCACAGCAAGTGACGAGGCGGCGATTTGATGCATCCGCATCTGCTGGCCGTCGAGCAGGAGGCTGGCCTCGGCCAGGGCGGTAGCCTCCTCCCAGGCCCCCAGCAGGTGGAAGGTCTCGGCCCGACGGGCGAGCTGGTCGGCTTCCAGCTTCGTGTTGGGCGGCAGCGGGCGAATTCCCACGGTCCGCTCGATCAGCTCGCGGGACGCTTGTTGGACGAACTTTGCAGCGTCGGCGGGCGAAAGCCCGGTTGCCTTGCGGCTTGCCAGCTCGCGCTCCCCTCGCATGACCCGCATCCGTATCGTGGCCGTCTGCACGTCGCCCTTGCCGTCGTGCCGGAATTCGCCCAGCAGATACAGCGGCAGCGATCGGCGGATTTCCGTACCCGTAAGGCCCACTTCCCTGGCTATTGCCCGGGCCTCTTCCAGTTCGACGCAGAGCAGCCCCGGCCGGTCGCGGGCGGTCTGCTCGACCAGCTTTGCGTAGGCGGACTTCAGTTGCTCGTTCTCGTAGCTGAGGTCGTTGGAGACGAAAGGCGGGACCGCACAGATTTCGCGAATCTCCTGGCCGTGTCTGGCGATCGCCCGCTCGACAAGAGTTGAAAGCTGCTGAACATCCCTTTCCACATTCGGCGAGAGCACCACCTGATCGACGGCCAGCCGCAGCCCGCGTCGGGTCTCGCAGACGACCAATTGCAGGTGCTCCTTGGGCTCCTCAAAATGCCGCAACAGCACCAGCAAATCGGCCTTGAGCAGCTTGCCGATTGCGACCCTGCGCCGTCCCGCTGCCGCCTCGGTGAGGCCTTGGAGCTTCCGCTCACGTTGGATTTCTTCGATCGCGTTCCGCTCGACCCAGACTGCGCGGGGGTTTCGGAGCAGGCGCCCTTCGAGCAATGCCGCCAGCGGCGAGCCATCGAGATCGAGAAAAGCGGTCGTGGGGCGAGGAGCTTTCGGTTCCTGCCGGGCGGCCTTATCGTCGGCGCCCGATGCCGGCCGGGCAGACGAAACCAGCAGCCCCGCGGTCAGCACGCAGGCCACCAGCCGACACACCAGAGGCTCGGTTGTCGTTTCTGCCATGCGACCGTCCGACCATTTAGGACGCGTGTCTGTGAAGAAACGGAATGCCGACGATCGGCCCGCAGCGGGTTGGCCGCTGCACCGACGGCCGACCCGCTCCACTTGTGGACCATTCTACCTCTTGTCGCTCTTCTTGGCCCCGGCGCGCTGGACGATCTTGGGCAGCAGGCGGTCGGCGATTTGTGCGGCCGCTTCTTGCAAGGCCGCTTTGCCGGCCAGTTGCTCGGTCAGATCGACAACCACGGCCGTCTGCCGGTCCACCGCCAGGACCTTGCCGCCGGCGGGATCCACGGCCTTCAGCTCCAGCCGCGCCTTGACCGAGATCAGCTCTCCCATCCGCCCGGCGAACTCGCTGAGGCCCTCACCGATGAGCATCACGTCGGCCTCCGCTGCCTTTCCCTTTTCGGGATCGATGACCTTGAAGCCGAGCTCGGTAAGCAGGAGCATCAACTCCGTTTGGGCAGCCGGATCCACGGTCGCCCGGCCGACGTGGCTCTCCTTGAGGGTCACCAGCACGGCGGGCAGCTTTTTGCCGCCAATCTGCTTCTTCAGCCTGGCGATCCGATCCTCTCTGGTCACCGGCTTGGCCACCAGTTGCTTGGCCCGGGTCTTGATCGTCTTGCCGACTTCCCCGGCAAGTTCGACGACCAGCGGCGCCAGGTCGCCGGCTACGTCGCCCTTGACGCTGGCGCCCAGCACGCGGCTGGTCTCGGTGCCGATGATCTTGGCGACCACGTAGATCGACTTGTCGACCTGGATCACGCTGCCGGTCACCAGGATCTTGGCGCCGGTAAGCTGGCCGACTGCGGTCGCCTGGTCCGGTTTGACCAGGCCCGTCAGGTTCAACTTCAGCTCGTCGAGCACCTTCTGGAGATCCTCGCGCTCGACCAGGAACAAGTCGGGATTGGCGACCAGGTTGGCGAACAGGAGATCGGTCACCTTGCCGCCGAAGTCCTTGACTTCGGTGCCCCTTTCCTGGAAGGGCAGCACGGCCACGGGATACACGGTCGGCGCCTTCTTGGCCTCCGCCGCCAAAGCAGGCAACGAAAGCCCAAGCAGCACCAGCCCGGTGAGCACGCTGCGGAAGGCCTGCGGAATCATTTCTCGTTCCTCCATTTAAGTAGTAGAGGTTGTCAGTACAAGACGCTATTCCTCACTGGCACTGGTCGGTCGCGCGATAAACTCCAGCATTTGCGCGAAAAGGTAACGTGGCGTCGGACCGGCGTCCCAGCGGTCGACGATTCCAAAACCGCAAATCAGCAAGGTTGCCCGCTCGTTAGGGTAGTGAACTTCAATCCAGGGCCAGCCGCTTTTCTGTTGACCGACCTGGCCTATGACTCGACTGCGATCCGCGGTGATCGAGAGGGTGCTGGCGACGATCTTGCCGTCGGGCGGCCAGCCGACGGCGTCCAGCCGCTTGTCGAGGGTGGCGATCGCCTCCTGCCGGCGGAGCACCACGTGGTTGGGCACGGGTAGATCTGCCTCCGGCGTCTGTGCCCCCGGCATGGGCAACTTCCCCGCTGAGAGCGCCAAGCACAGCACCGGCACGCCGCCGGCGGCCAATCGCGCGAGGCTCTCCGGGAGGCCCCGATACTCCTCAAAGGACGTTCCCTGCCCGACGACCAGCAAGCCGCCGGTCATCTCCCGGAGTGCGGCGGCGTTGTGGACTTGCTCGAAAGGGACCTTCGCCCGCTCGAGGATCTTCTGGGTGTCGCCTTGGGGATCGAACAGCGTGATTTTCAGCTCCTTGAGCCAGTCGGATCGCAGGGCAAACGGATCGTCGGGAAAGATCCGCAGCACTCGATCGTGGCTGGCCAGCCTTCTGCCGCGCTGGCCGTCGTACACCTCCACGGAGAGGCGCGCGGGGATTACTACCCCAGCCTTCACCTCAGGGATTCGCAACTGGATGGCGGCGCGACTTGGTCGGCCGGCTTCGGCTCTCAGCGCCGTTTCGCCGCGCGCGAGCGTCCGCCCCTCGACCGAGAGCGACCAGCCCAACCGTCCCCGGAAGTCTTCCGGCGTGCCGACGTTGTAGTCTAGCGTGATCTCCTGGCCGCCGAAGACGCCCGACCACGCCTGCTGGGGCGTGATCGTTACCCGATCGGCGGCCGGCGCGGCGCCCGCCAGCAATGTGCTCAGGGCGACCACGGACAGACTCAGCCGGAGTCCGACAAGTGGCAGGGAATAAGTCCGCGTCATGGTCAGCCGACCTCCTTCGGCAGCACGGCCACCGTCTGAAACACCTGGTACTCGGTCCCATCCGTCTTCAGAGTAAGAATCCGCTGGGGGACTTGCGGCTCAAAGAGTTGAGTGTCGAGAGTTGAGGGTTGAGGTTCTCGCCCCTCGCCCCTGGCCCCTAGGCCCAGACTGGTATCGACCGCGATCATTCCGTCCGGCAGCAGGTGGGCCCAGAACGCGAACTGAGCCCCCGATCCGTCCTGCGGGGCCAGCTCGACAAGCTGTTCGTTGTGCACGATACAATCGACGCTCCAGCGGCGGCGCCAGGTGGCCTCGCCCGGTCTTCGAGCCATGACCACCAGGCGGATTGTAATCGGCTGCGAGCCGTCCGGCGAGGGCTGGGTCTCGGGCTCAATGCCCAGGATCACCTTGCCGTCGGATTCGGCCATCCACGTCAAGCGACCGGCGAAGACTTCTTTCATCGCGGCAAGCAACTTCGCCTGGGCGGCCAACTGTTGCCGGTCGAGCCGGACTTCCGGCGGCACCTCGACCAACTGCTCCCCCGGGGTATCGTCAGCCCGGTCCGGACCCAACCTCGACACCAGGACCACGGCCGCCAGGATCGCCGCGGCGGCACCCAACGTGAACCACGCCAAACGGCTCGACCAGGCCGCCGGCAGTAGCGCCTTGCGGCGCCGGCTGGCCGTCGGGTCGTCGTCGGGGATGCTGCCTACCTCTGTGCCGGCCCCTTCCAATGAATCGGCCGCTTGCGAGATTCGCCGGCGGAGCGACTCCAGGTGCGCCTCGTCCGGCTGCTCTCGGGAGGCCCAATATCTCAGCAAGCGGTCCAGGTTGTCGTCTTTCTGACGGTTCATGGCGATAGATACTTGGCGAGTCGCTGGGTGAGGATCTTCCGCGCCCGGTGGACGCGCCAATACATGGTTGCCCGGCTACACTCTTCGATCCGGGCGGCCTCCTTGGCCGACATTCCTTCCAGGACCACAAGCACCATGGCCGCTCTGAGCGAGGGCGATAGCTCCGCCAGTGCCGCGGTGATCTGGTGGTTCATTTCCGCCTGCATCGCCTTCCGGTCGGGCTGATCGCTGCCGGGGCCGGCCGGCTCGGGCGGGACCGCCGCGCCATCGACCGGCGAGCCCGCCCGACGCTCGAGGAACCGGTGCGTGGTGTTGACGGCCACTCGATACAGCCAGGTGGAAAACCTCGACTGCCCGGCAAACTGGGGAAGACCGCGGATCGCGCGCAAAAACACCTCCTGTGTCAGGTCGTCGGCGTCGCTCTGGTTGAGCACCATGGCGTAGATCATCCCTTGCAGCCTCCCCACGTATCGCCCCAGCAGCACGTCGAGATCCTGTTTCCGCCGGGTCCTCTGGTAGGAATCGACCAGTCCCTCGTCGGATTTTTCGGGTGCGGCCGTCGGTTGCATGGCTATTAGATTAGACGCGCCGGGGGGCGGAATCTTGGCTGGAAAATGCAGTTTTTCTTACCGATTCCACAGGCATTTGGCCGGCGGCCTTGCCCGCCGAGACGCAACTGGGCGTTTCTCGCACATTTCGCGGCGGGCAAGCCCGCCGGCTAAATGTCGCCAACGCCGTACGCACCGACGTTCAAGTCATTTCCCGGCCAAACGGCTCATTTCGGCCAGAAGCCGAGCTGCTTGGCCTTCGCGAAGTCCGCTTCGGCCTTGGCCTGTTCGCCCTTCTCAGCATACGCGGTGCCCCGGTTGTAGTAGGGTATGGCGTATTTCGGCTTGAGTTGGACCGCTTGGGTTAAGTCGGCGATGGCCGCATCGAACTCGTGCCTCCCCAAATAGGCGCTGCCCCGACGGCTATAGGCTTCCGCATCGTCCGGATTCAGCCGGAGCGCCTCGGTGAGGTCGGCGATGGCGTTGCTGAAGTCTTCCGTGCCGAGATGGGCGCTGCCGCGATTGTAGTAGGCTGTGCCGTTATCCGGGTCCAGCCGGATCGCTTCGGTGAGGTCTGCGATGGCGTTGCTGAAGTCCTCCGTGCCGAGATAGGCGCTGCCGCGGCGGTAGTAGGCTGCGGCGTTATCCGGGGCCAGCCGGATGGCTTGGGTGAGATCAGCAATGGCTTTGGCGTACTCGTGCTTGATCGCGTAAGCCCCACCGCGGGCGCAGTAGGCTTGGGCGAGTTTGGGATCGAGCCGAATCGCTTCGGTCAAGTCCGCGATGGCCTTGGCGAACTCGCCGGTGTCGTGGAGGGCGAGGCCACGGAGACAGTAGGCCATGGCGTATTCTGGGTTGATCCGGATCGCCTTGGTACAGTCGGCGATGGCTTTGTCGAACTCGCCCTTAGCAACGTGGGCGTTGCCCCGGTTACTGTAGGCTTCGGGAAGTTCCGGGTTGAGCCGGATCGCTTCGGTGCAGTCGGCGATCGCCTTGTTGTACTCGCCCGTGTCGGAGTAGGCCGCACCCCGAGCACAATAGGCTTCGGCGAGTTTCGGGTTGAGCAGGATCACTTGGGTGAACAGGGCGATGGCCTTGTCGAACTCGCCTTGGTTGGCGTAGGCGAGGCCGCGGTTGTAGGCGTCGGTTACCTGTTGTTCTTTCGACGGCCCACAGCCGGAGAGAATCGTCATCGCGATCGGCAGCAGCAGACCCGGCCAGCTTGCCCGCCGAGCATTCATCGTCCGCCCTCCTTTTGCAGGGTCCCCGGCCGCCCTCTCCGAGGATACCAAAGGTTACGGGGGAGGAAAAGCCCGCCGGCGCGCTTTCTCGACGCGGGGCGAGATACCGGGGTGGTCTTTTGAGGGAGAATTGTCGCAACGGCTACGCAGGATCGCGCGGGGACTCGGGTATATGTAGGTGAGGGAACGCAGAGAAGCTGAAAGGAATCAGCCAGACCATGGCCGAAATCCGCAGGCCAAGACCCATTTTCAAGACAGGAGTAAGTACGATGAAGAGTCTTTGGATCCCGCTGGTAGCGGTGATTGTGCTGGTGGCCGCTTCGACGGCCTCTGCCGACTGGGTGTATACGGGAGTGACCGGCTGGACGTACGTGGCCCCGGTCTATCCGGCGCCGACCGTCTACTACCACGCGCCCGCCCCATCGGTGTACGTGTATCGGTCCCCGGTGGTTGTGGCGCCCAGAGTGATCGCGCCGGCCCCGGTGATGATCCGCAGCGCCCCGGTCGTGGTCCGTCCCAGGGTGATGGTGCCCCGTCGGGTCTATCGGAGAGCCGTCTGGACCGTGTGGTAACGGGCCTACGGCCCGGGGGCACCGAGAGGGCCGGTGAGTCGCGTTGGGTGCCGCCGGCAGCTTGTCCACCGATGCAGCAGGCATGGTCGGACGAGCTACCAGTGGCTCCCGTCATCGACCGCGTGAAAAGGGGGGCAGGGACCTACTGTGCTGAGCATCCTTTGAGTCATACCGACAACAGGTCCCTGTCCCCATTTTTCCGGGTTCATTTCACCGAATCGTCGGGCGGAAGCCCCAGCTTCTCGTACAATCTCCGCCGGCCGGCCTTGTCCCCATCCAAGGTAGCCCGGGCATAGCGGGCGACTTCTTCCGCGTGTCGGCGGGGGACGACGATCACCCCGTCCCCGTCGGCGACGATCACGTCGCCGGGCATGACCAGCACGCCACCGACGACGACCGGCCGGTTGACCGATTCGATCTCGTTTCGTCCCGGCCGGATGCCGCGTCCCGGCTTTTTGAAATAGAGCGGAACGCGCTGGGCGGCGATCTCGTCGGTATCCCTGGCCGTGGTGCTGGTGACCACGCCCACACAGCCGCGGAGTTTCCAGCCCATGATGTTGTTCGAGCCGATCGTCCCCACGTCGGCCGATTCACAATCCTCGATCACCAGGGCCGTGCCCTTGCGGATCAGCGAGACGAATGGCTCGGGTGAGACGTTCGCGTACCAGCGGCCCACCCACTGGTCGAACTCCTCGGTTTTTCTGTGGCCGGCCGGCGGTTTGTTGGTGGGGACGTATCGGGCGGTGACGGCGATGCCCACGAAGCGGTGGGTGAAGTGTTTGGTATCGTGCCACAGGGGGCGGATTTCGGGGGAGACCAGCCCCGTGTTTTGCAGCCCCACCGCGTCCATCCCGTCGCTGACGTCCGCCACCCGGAGCCCTTCAAAGAGCCGCAACACCTTCTGATCTTCCTGCTGGGTGTAGACCTTGGTGGGGATGAAGTTTTTGCCGCCGCGGTAGTCGGCGTCCTGCTTTTCCGCGTCTTTGGCCTGGGCCAGGGCCGGCTCCGGGGGCGCCGCGCGGCCGGACAGCAACAACATCCCGCCTAGCGCAAGTGCCGTGATCACTGTGGTTCTCATGGCCGTTTCTCCTTTTTGCTGCTCGGACAATAGTACAACGCTATGTTTGGCGGCATGGTGCCGCTGCACTCACCTGCGGCAAGGTATTGGACGGCCGCCGGCGGGGGTCTGCCCGACAGCGGCGTGAAATCGTCGAGGGAAGACCCCCGGAAACGGAATCACATTGTAGGGCACCGGCCCGGAAAAGGCGACAGGGGCCGCTTGCTTGGCGCGGTTTCGCGGGTCGTGTAGACTCGGGGTATGGCTCGTCGCGATTTCTGCGTTCCCGGAGGGGCCCGCGCATGCACCGTCGATCCGGTTTTACTCTGATCGAGCTGTTGGTGGTCATCGCCATCATCGGCGTCCTGATTGCCCTGCTGCTGCCGGCGGTACAGGGCGCGCGAGAGGGAGCCCGCCGGATGAAGTGCGCGAACAATCTCCGCCAACTGGCCCTGGCCATCCGCAACTACGAAACCAGCCACGAGGTGCTCCCGCCGTCGGGAATTGTGAAGGGCTCGCCGGAGGTGTTCGAGTGTCGTTCGGGAAAGATGTTCAGTTGGGCCGTATTGATCCTGCCGCAGATGGAGCTGGAATCTCTGCACGCGCGGTTTGACTTCAGCAGGAGCGTCCTCCACCAGCCGACCGAGCCCCAAGCGACTCATCTGCCGGCGCTGCTCTGTCCGAGCGGCTCGGCCCGGGGCAAGTTCTTCCGCGACACCGGCCTCACCGGCGGCAAGCGTTTCGCCAAGGGCAACTATGCCGCCTACGTGAGCCCCTTTCACACCGATCTGCAACCGCGCTTCCCGGGGGCCTTGGTGGGGACCGGGCAGCCGCTGAGGAACATCAGCGATGGCCTGTCGAATACGCTGATGCTCTCGGAGGTTCGCGTCCGGGCACACCAGCAGGATCAGCGTGGGGCGTGGGCCTTGCCGTGGACCGGGGCCAGCCTGTTGGCCTTCGACATGCACCACGACGGAAGCCCCTCCATCTACACCTACAACCCCGGCAGCGTGGGAGTGACCCAACCACCGAACAACCAAGGCCCCAACGTGGACATGTTGTACGCCTGTCCCGACCAAGCGGGCGCCCAGTTGGACGGGATGCCCTGCGGCGTCTGGTCCCCGGAGGAGTGGAACGAGTGGCATTTCCTCTCCGCCGCGCCCCGTAGCAATCACCTCGGCGGCGTGAACGTGGTTTTTGTAGACGGTCACGTGGGCTTTGTTCCGAACCAGGTTGACGAGATCGCCATGGCCTACATGGTCAGCGCGAACGACTCCAAGGTCGTGGCCGTCTCGAAGCACGTGAAATAGAGATCACCGGCTTCCCCCCAATGAAGATCATCCACCTGCCTCTGATCGCCCTGGGTCTGGGAATCTTGCTGATGGCGTTCTCCTTCCTCTGGCCGAGGATGATCGGCGGAGTGGTTTGGAGCGAACAACAGGCGAGCAAGCACGCCGAAACGGCGGCCGAGCTGCATCGACTCTCCCACGCCCATTCCCATTCGGCAGATCACGGGGAAGGAAGCGAACGGGAGCACAAGGCCCGCTCGCTCGAAGAGGCCAAACAGCGGTACGAGCAGTCCAAGGCCATGCTGGAACGCGCCCGGGCCTACCGCCGGCGGACGGCCAGGCTGTTAAAATGGGCGGGTGCCGCCTGCTCACTCCTGGGCGGTGCCGGCTACCTTTTCCTGCGGGCGGCGGCCGGCTGACGGCCGTGGTCGTCGGCCCGGAAAGTCGCCCAGAAGACGCGTGCAAATTCCCGCAGATTCGGGTATGCTGATCGGCGTGATGGGGGAAACGTCTGTGGAGATCGTTGCGGACGGTGTCCCACTCGGGCGTGACGACGATGCAAACCCTAAGGAGGTGGACCGATGAGCCAACACAAATCCGCGGTAACCCGCCGGCGGTTTCTGCAAGGTTCGGCGGCGGGGGTCGCGGCGATGACCATCGTGCCGCGGCACGTCTTCGGCGGCCCCGGCCAGGTGCCGCCTAGCGAGATGCTCACCGCGGGCCTGGTCGGCTGCGGGGGGCAAGGGGGCGAGGACCTCAGGTCGTACATCACCGGAGCGGGGGGCCAGTTCAGGTTGGTCGCACGCTGCGACGTGAAGTTCCGCGATCGCGCCGACAACCAGAAGATCTACAGCGACTTTCGCCGCGTGCTGGAGCGGAAGGACATCGACGTGATCAGCGTGGCCACCCATCCCGGTTGGCACGCCCTGGTCTCGATTGCCGCCATGGAGGCCGGCAAGGACGTCCTCTGCGAGAAACCGATGACCCGCTTCATCGCCGAAGGCCGGGCAGTGGTCGACGCCCAGGATCGCTACGGACGGATCTTCCAGCTCGGCACCGGCGGACGATTCGGCATTGGCAGCCGATGGGACAGCAAGACGATCCTGACCCACAAGATCATGGCCTCCGGGCTGTTGAAGGAATGTCGGGCCGTGCACATCAAGCGGGGCGGACTGAAGGTGCGGGAGTGGAGCGGACAGGTGAAGTACAAGTCCGTGCCCGTCCCCCCCTCCCTCGATTGGAACCTCTACTGCGGCCCGGCTCCGCTGCGACCCCTGAATCGACACCGCCTCGGCGGCAGCCACCGCGGCTATTGGGACTACGAAGGCGGCGGGCTGGCCGACATGGGCCAGCACCACTTCGACCCCGTCCAGTGGACCTTCGCCAAGGACGATACCAGCCCGGTCGACGTCGAACCCTACACCCCACCCGCGCACCCCGAGTGCTGTGCCATGTGGGGCTGGGTGGAGCTGAGATACGCCGACGGGCTGACCTTCGTGATGGACAGCGGCGAGTGGGGTGATCGCTACAACCGCCGGGAGTCCCGCGACGTGAGCCTCGCAGATCTCAGCCCGGCGGACCAAAAGAAGATCCGGCGGATGCCCGATCCCGAGCGGCCGCGAAACTTCGTGGAAGCGGTCAAGACCCGCAAGCTGGCGGCCAACCACGCCGAGGCCTCGCACCGCTCCGCCACCATCCTGCACCTGGCCAACATCGCCATTCGCACCGGACGCAGAATCAAGTACGACCCGGTCGGGGAGCAGATTATCGGCGACGAGGAGGCCAACCGGTTGGTCTACCAACCCATGCGCGCCCCCTGGCGGCTGTGAACCGAGCCAAACCGTGGGGCGGACCCAGCGGAGAGAGGCCGGCGAAGATCGTTCGGGCGGCAACTGTTCGGCAATAGGGGCAACACGAACGGATAACCGTGGGAGTATCCGAAAACCTCAGAGCCCCGGCAGCCGCCGAGCCAGGTGCCATGTTGACGCTGGGGTGGGCATGCTCGGAAATGTCATGAGAATGGAGCACAGCCAAACAAGTCCGGCCATGGTATGGCCCCTCACAATAAGAATGCAACACAGGTTGCAGTAAGCTGTCAGTTATCAGGTATCAGTTGTCAGCCTGAAAACCCGCAAAAAACGTTGTTCCCAGGAGTTGAAAGCTGATGGCTGAAAGCTGATGGCTGAAAGCTGATCGCCAAGCCTCATGTTCCAGATTCATTCGAATGAGCCATAGTCGGCGTCTATTACAGGTTTCTGCAACAGAAGCCAATTTGCGCGCGGTTGAAATCACGACTCTTCGCGGAGGCTAGCGATGGCCGAGTCAGACGGACCTAATCCTGACAGCAGGGCGGAGCTTGCCCAGCAAATCGGTCGGATCATCGACGATGTCGTGCGTCGCCGGGCGGCAGGAGCGGAAGTCTCGGACGACTCGCTCATCGAGGCACATCCTGAACTCATGCCCGAGTTGGGAGAAGAGCTGCGGAGACTTCGTCTGATCCAGGCCGCGCGAGAGAAGGCCGGGGAGCAACCGGCGGAGGGGGCCGACCAGTCCACGGTGCCTCAAACCGAGGGCCACGGCCCGCCGGAGGCACGGGGGCTGCACGTCCGCTGCCCACACTGTCACAATCCCGTGGAGATCGTCGAGGACCGGCCGCTGACGGAGATTGTGTGCAGGGTGTGCGGGAGCAGCTTCAGCCTGGTGGACCACGAGACCGACACTCGCCTGGCCGCTGCGGCCAAGACGCTGGGCCACTTCGACCTGATCGAGCCGCTGGGCACGGGCAGTTTCGGCACCGTTTGGAAGGCCCGCGACACGGATCTGGATCGGACGGTCGCGGTGAAGATTCCCCGCAAGGGTCAGCTTGACGCCGTGGAACAAGAGCAGTTTTTGCGTGAGGCCCGGGCGGCGGCCCAGCTTCACCACCCCAACATCCTGAACGTCCACGAGGTGGGCCGCGAGGGAGACACGGTCTTCATCGTCAGCGACATCCTCCGCGGCGCGACGCTCTCCGAATGGCTCACCGAGCAACGCTTCACGTCGCGCGAGGTGGCCGAGCTGTGCATCAAGATCGCCGGGGCCCTGCACCACGCCCACCAGGCCGGCGTGGTGCATCGCGATCTGAAGCCGGCTAACATCATGCTGGACGCCGACGGCGAGCCGCACCTGATGGACTTCGGCCTGGCCAAGCGGGACGCGGGCGAGATCACCATGACGGTCGAGGGCCGCGTGTTGGGCACCCCGGCCTATATGTCGCCCGAGCAGGCCCGCGGCGAGGCCCATCTGGCCGACCGCCGCAGCGACGTCTATTCACTGGGCGTGATTCTGTATGAGCTGCTGACCGGTGAGCTTCCCTTCCGGGGCAGCGAGCGGATGCTGATCGTGCAGATCCTCCACGAGGAGCCTCCGCGGCTGCGGCGGTTCGACAGCCGGATCCCCCGCGACCTGGAGACGATCTGTCTCAAGTGCCTGGAGAAGGATCCAGTTAGGCGTTACGCCACGGCCGAAGAGCTGGCCCAGGAGTTGCAGCGATACCTCAACGATGAGCCGATCCACGCACGGCCGGTAGGACGGATCCAACGGCTGTGGCGCCGCAGCAAGCGGCAGCCGGTGGTGGCCGCCCTGGCAGCGACGGTGGTAGTCGCACTGCTGGCCGGGACGGGGGTCTCCACGCATTTCGCGGTGGAGGCCCGACGGCGGGCCGGAGAGGCGGAAGCAAACGCGAATGAGGCGCAGCAGAACGCCAGGCAGGCGACCGCACAGACGAAGATCGCGGATCACGAACGGGAGAACGCCCAGAAGGCTCGGCAAGCGGCTGAGCTGACACTTGTGGACATGTACACGTCTTACGGGCTGGTGGCAGGTGAGCGAGGTTTCCCGCAGGAAGCGGCCGTCTGGTTCGCCAACGCGGCCGAGCGGGCTCGGGACGACCCGCAGAGGGAACTTGCTAATCGTGTCCGATTTCAGAGTTGGAGCGGGCAATTTCCGGTGCCGGTAAGGGCTCTGCAGCACGAAGGCCAGGAGGTCAGGGAGATTGAATTCCACCCTAGTGGCCGGTACCTCCTCGTGCGCGATCGGCGACCCAACTGCGAGATCTGGGATCTCGAGAAGGAAGTTCAGTTCCGCCCAGGTGGCAACAACCGGGGCTCGACTGCCGCTGCCTGGAATCCTTCCGGTGAGTGGCTGGCTCGGGGGAATCTCGCAGGCCTCGTCGAGATTCTCAGTTTTCCGGAGGCAAAGCGCCTTCACGCGGTTTCCCACAAAGGGGTGGTCAGCGCATTGGCCTTCAGTCCGGACGGCCATTACCTGGCCCTTGCCAGCCACATACTGCGCGTGTGGGACTGTCAGACGCACGAATTCGTCGCTGCGCCGCCGTCCAGCCCGGTCGCCGTCCCGATCCCTGTCATGGAGCTTGGATTCAGTTCCGACGGCCGGCGTTTAGCTGCGGCATCTGCTGACGGATGGGCAAGGGTCTACGCGCTCTCCGGCGCTGCGGCCTTCTTGAAACCAGTATTCGGTCCCGTTCGCAATCTGGATGCCTTCGGAAGGGCTGTCCGTCCCGTTTTCGTCGATAACGACCGCGGGTTGCTCACGAAAACCGCACGAAGCGAACTGACTTGGTGGGATACCGAAACAGGGGAGGAACTCAGGCGGGTGCCCTATCAGGGTGACGACGTGCATGATCTGGTTCTCAGTCGCGACGGGAAGTCCTTCGTGGTCTGCGGATTCAAGACGGCAGAAGAATGGGATGTTGCTGCCGCCCGTCGCGTCGGCGTGTTCCAAGGACACGGCAACTACGTCCGCGCGGGGACCTTCAGCCCTGACGATCAGACGCTGCTGACTGCCAGCGTCGACGGGACAGCGCGGTTCTGGTCCACGGCGCCTCGAGAATCCCTTGTCTCCATACCCCATCAGGGGGAGGTGAGGAACGTGGCGTTTTGCCCCGATGGCCGGCTGTTCGCCACGGCAGAACTGGATGGGCTGATCCGGATCTGGACGTCCCCCAACTTGCCCAACGATCATCGCATCTTGCTACCTACGACTGATCACCGCACCGTGATCAGCGCGGACGGAAAGTACGTCGTGCCGGCCGGATGGAACCTGCGGAGACAGCTTCTGGCGATACGGGTCTATGACGTCGCCACGGGTGAGCCCGCTGGACCGGTGTTGGAGGTCGGCGGTTTGATCAACGGCGGTGATTTTTCTCCAGATGGACGTTCTGTGGTAACCGTCAGTTCACTACCCGAACACCGCCAGCAGCAGCCCTGGAACGCGATTCGCTGGGCTCGTCAGCCGGGCTGGGTGATCTTTTGGGACTGGCGAACCGGCGAAAGGGTTTTTGACCCCTTGCAAACGGCCACCGAGCCCGTCGATGCAACCTACAGTCCGGACGGCAAGCTGGTCGTGGTGGTTTGCGCAGGAGGGCAGACATTCCTCCTTGACGCAGTGACGGGGCAGGTCCGGAGGCAGTTGTCGCGCCAGCCTCTTGGGGCAACTGCCCAACCGGCGGTCAGTCCCAGGCGGTGGGTCCGCTTTTGGCCCGACGGGCAGCACTTCGTGACCTTGGGATTCGGGAGCGGCGCGTGTGTTTGGAAGACGTCGACAGGACGGTTGCGCTACTTCCTCAAACACGCCGGGGTTGTCAGAGACTTGAACTTTTCCAGTGACGGGCGCTGGCTGGCGACAGCTTCCGACGACAAGTCGGTGCAGGTATGGGATGCCGGCACGGGGAAAGCGGCAGCTCCTCGTCTGCTCCACCCGAACTGGGTCTTCTCGGCTCGCTTCAGTCCCGACAGCCGACAGGTCTTGACTGCCTGCCGCGACCACATGGCGCGGCTCTGGGACTGGAAGACCGGAAAGCTGGTCTGCCCGGCACTTGAGCACGACGACGAGGTCTTCGACGCGGGTTTCTCCCCGGACGGCCGCTGCTTGATGACCTCCGCCCGCGACGGTACGGTCCGCGTCTGGGAGTGGGGAACCGGGAAGCTGCTATCTCCAACCCGCGCTCTGGGTGGAGGAGCCGGCAATCAACTCTACGTTGCACCCGACGGGAGCTACGCCGCCGTCGCTGGAACGATGTCTCGGCTGCATCTGTTGGACTTGGCGAATCTGCACGACCCCGATCGGGAGAAACTCGACTCAGTAAGCCTCCGCATGCTGGGTGAGATCCTATCGGGGCGACGAGTCGAGGGCGGCGGCTGTGTGAATCTCACCGCCTCTGAGTGGCTTCAACGCTGGCAGATGTTCCGTCAAAGACATCCGCAGTACCACTCCCTTACTTGGCCTCGACGCCAGTTGCTTGCCTGGCATCGGCGCAAGGCCACGGGATACATCGAGAATCGACAATTGCCCGGCGCCATTTGGCACCTTGACCGCTTGATCCAGCTTGATCCCCGGAACCATTCTGCCAGGTACACTCGCGGGCTGGTACACGAGAATCTCGGCAACCTTGAGAAGGCGGTCCCGGACTACACGAAGGCAATCGAGGCAGTGCGCGAGGCGCTTGGGCATGCGCGCGCGGCGCCTGAGCATTCTCCCGACCCGGAGCCACTACTCCTGGACAAGCTGCGAGGTCGCGTTCTGCGATTGGCCACAACGCAGTTGAGGATCAAGGACCACGTCGCCGCCGCGGCCGTGGCGCGAGAATTGCCCAAGGTTCACCCTGAGAATTGTGATGAGTACCGGCAGGCTGCGGAGTTCTTGGAGCGGTGTATTGCTCTCGCCGAAGATGATCAGCAGCTTGATAAAAAGGAGCGGCAGTCGGTGATCCGCGACTACATCGCCTGTGCGGGCCAACTCCTCGGTGAGGCCCGCACCAAGAAAGACGCCTCTGGCGCTGAAGCCCGAGCGAAGATTGCAGATACTTACAAAAAACTTGCCAGCCGGTGTTGGAACCTGGGCCGATACGCAGACGCAATCGAGCTGTCAGGCCAGGCGGTGGAACAGTATCGAGTCCTGTCTGGAGAATTCCCGGACAGTGCCGACTACCGGGGCAAACTGGCCCTGAACCATCATCAGCAGGGCATTGCCTATGCCCTTGCAGGCCGCCGGGAGGATGCGGTGTGCGCCTACCGAAGCGCGATTGCTATCCTGGAGAGCCTGATTGCCGAGTCTGAGGAAGATATGGCCAATCGGCATCTCCTAGGCCATGCCCTGTACAACCTAGGCGTAATGTTAGACAGGCTCGAGCGCTACGACGAAGAGGACCAAGTACAGCAACGGTGCCTCGCGCTGCGCATCCAGTTGGCCGATGGCTTCCCCAAGGAGGCAAAGTATCGCGACGCGCTGGCGCACAGCTACCTGGCCCGCGGTGCCTTCCTCCTGGATCAGGGAAAACCCGAAGAAGCGGAAGACATGTTACGTCAGGCACTCGCGCTTAGAGAGCGGCTCGTCAGAGAGTTCCCCGAAAACTCCGGATACAAGGGCGATCTGGCTTACGTGTTGAGCAATCTGGGGGGCATGCTGGGCCGAGCCGCTGCCGAGGAGGCCGAGGAGCTGATCCGCCGGGGGCTGGCAATCCGCCAGTCGCTTGCCGCCGAATTCCCCAGTCGGCCGGAGTACTCGCGGCAGCTCGCCCGATGTTGGCACAGTCTGGGCCGCCTGCTGCGCTACCGCCAGCCCGATCAGGCCAAAGAAGCCTTTCAAAAGTCCTTGGCTATCCGGACAACGCTGGTTATCGACTTTCCCGAGGTTCCGAGTTATCGGGAGAATGTTGCCTCCACCCGGAGTGCGCTGGCCCATCTCTACCGGCTGACCGGAGATCACGCGGCAGCCGAGGAGGCAGCTCGTAAAGTGCTGGAGATTCACCGGAAGTTATCGGCCGACTTCCCGCAGAACGCTGATTACCAGGCGGGCCCAACCTATACGCGACTCAACCTTGCGAGCCTCCACGCCGCGATGGGCCAGCACGACAAAGCGGAGGCAGCGTTCCGAAAGATCCTTAGCGAGAATCCTGAAAGCTGCGAGGCAAATAACGGCCTGGCCTGGTATCTGACGACTTGCGCGGACGCCAAGCGCCGCGATCTGGACTCGGCGATCAAACTGGCGCAGAAAGCCGTCGATCTTGCCGAACCTCGTCGGGCAGGTCTGTGTTGGAACAGCCTGGGTGCGGCCTACTACTACAGTGACCGGTGGAAGAAAGCGATTGAGGCTTTCGAAAAAGCCTCGGAATCTGATTTTGATAACGCCCACAACTTTGTCTTCCTGGCGATGTGCCACTGGAAGCTGGGCAACAAAGATCAGGCCCGCGCGTGGTACGAAAAGACTGTCGCCCAGATGAAAAACAACCAGGTGAACGAAGACAACCTGCTGCGCTTTCGGGCAGAAGCCGATGCCTTGCTGGGCACCGAGGAATGAAGCAGTCTGCCCACGCCTGCCTGGCCCAACGGCAAATCGAGACACTCGTTCGTTCTTCTCTCTCAAACCGGCTGCAAGTTGGGGTCAGCGATCGATCGTGTTGGCCGGGGTCCGCACGGCCGTGATGTGGAGGGTGCTCAGCTGGAGTTCGGCCAGCGCCAGCACCAGGGTGTCGGCGCCGGTGGTGGCTTCGTAGTGGTCGGTCTTCAGACTAGCACGCGGCAGGGGGCTGTAGAAGAAGAACTTCTCGACGGCAATCTCTCCCAGACGGAAGGCCCGGGCGCGATACTCCGGCCGGGCGGTGATCCGGAAGGCGGCCAGTTGGAGGCTGATCGCCTGGCCGAAGCTGAGCGGCCAGGCGTCGATCCGGTCGCCGGGCAGGGAGTCGAGGTAGGCGTCGGCCGCGGCTACGATCAGCTTGCGGTAGGCGATCCTGCCGGTGTTCTGGTAGCGCGATACGCACATCACGGCCACCGCGGCCGTGGTGTGCCTGCCGTGTTGGGGGTCCCACAGAGAGGTGTAAGAAATGTGAGGTGCGACCCCGGCCGGATCGAGACTCTTGACGAAGGCTCTCTTATGCTTCAGATCGTGTGGCAACGAACAGAACTTTTCGTCCTCCTGGGCGGCCAGCGCCGTCAGGCGGGTTCTCAGCGGCTCGGGCACCTTTCGGGCGGCACCGTCGCAGTCGATGGCCATGGACAACACCTCACAGGGGTTCGTTGAACCGGAGTTGAGCCCGGCCGGCTGCGCCGGGGAACGCCGCCGCCTCTGGTAAGGCGCAAGCACCACGTCGATCGCCTTGAGGAAGGTCTGATCGTTGGTGTGGGCGAATGCCTCTGCCCAGGTGCGGATAAAGAAACCTGCCTGACGGGGGCAGTCGGTTGCCGGCTGGGAAGAAGCGCGGTCGAAATCGGCCCGGCGGCGAATCGCGCCCGACTCGTGATCCGCAACGTGATGGTTCCAGAGTCCCAGGGCAAACCGCCTGCTTTGCTGCGGGGCCAGCTCAAAACACCTCTCCCAGAGCATCCAGGGGCGGGAGAACTCGTGGACGGGCTGTTCCGCGCCGGAGGCGATCTCGTCGGCGATCACGTTCCAGGAGAGATGCTCGCCCCATGGCAAGAGGCCCGTTTTCGGCGAGGGGGTGTTCTCGAGAAACCACTTCAACTGCTCGTCGGCCGCCTTGCCATAGCGGTCCTCTCCGGAGAGCCCCACCAGGAAATAGAGCAGCCGCAACAAGTTCTGGTCCGTTTGAGGGTTGGCCCCCACCAGGGGCTTTCCCCGCGGTCCCGGACGACTCTCGCTGGGAACGCCGGCCGGAGCGGGTGGACGGGTCCCAAGCGGCGAGAGGGTCTTGCGGTCCAAGGCACTCAGAAAGAGGCCCGTCTTCTGCGGGCCGTAGGTATCGCGCCCGTGCTCGAGCATCGCATCGGCATAGCCGTAGACCACGGCGGCAAAAGGCGAAGGAGGGATGCCCTCGCGGAACATGGTCTTCAGGTCCAGGTCGGCTCCGCGGCCGGCCGGCACAAAGGCCAGCAGGGCGCAAGCCACCGGGAAGATCGCGAAGGCGTTGAGGGCTCTTCGGGTCGGAGGGTTGTCGTCCATGTATCGTGCTACCGATCGATGGTGTTGGAAGGGATGGTCGTTTTCAGGTTCCCGGTTGCCGCATGGACCTCCAGCAAGGAGAGGGCCAGCGAATCGGCGCCGGTGATTGTCTCGTAGTGACCCGTCTTGAAGCTCGCCCGCGGCAGCGGATTGTCCTCGAAGAAGATCTCCACGGCAATCCGGGCGAACCGGCGGGCCTCTTCCAGGTAGACGCTGCTGCGGGTGAACTTGTAGGCGGCCACCTGGGCACTGATGATATGGGCGAAGCTCATCGGCCAGACGTCGACGTCTTCATCGGGCAGGGTGTCCCGGTAGGCGTCGGCCACGGCGACGACGAGATCGCGGAAGTCCTTCTTGCCGACCTGCTCGTGCCGCGCCAGGGCGAACATGGCCCAACCGGCCGTCACGCCGGAGGAGTAGCCGGCCTGCCAGGTCGGTTTGAAGGCCCACGTGCCATCGGGCCGGCCGTGGGTCTTGCGGAGATCTTCCAGGATCAGCCGATCTTCGATCTGGGCGAATCGGCGGAGGCGAGCCGCCAGCGGATCGGGCACCAGCGAGGCGGTCTCGACGTCGAGCGGGCCCATGGTGGCGTGCATCGCGCCGTCCGGGCCGGTCCGCTTCCGCTCGAATCGCGCCAGCACCGCCGCGATGGCCCGCAGAAAGGTCACGTCCCGGGTGTGCTTGTAGGCATGGGCCCAGGTGTGGACGTAGAAGGCCCCGTGACGCGGAAAATCCTTGCCGTCCCGGGGGCCGTGCCGGTCGTAGGGGGCGTGGCGATCGAAGCCGCCGGTCTTCTGGTTGGCGATTTGGTGGTTCCAGAGCCCCAGCGCGAACCGCTTGGCCGCCTTGGGAGCCAGTGCGAAGGTCCTGTCCCAGAGGACCCAGGGCCGCGAGAATTCATGGGTCAATTCCGTGCTACCGGAGATCGGGCAGTCCAGGAACACGTCCCACGCCAGGTGCTCACCACACGGCAGCACCCCGGTCGCTGCCGATTGCGCGTGGCGGAAGAACCACTGCACTTCGTGATCGGCGACTTGCCGGTAGCGGGGCTCGCCCGTCATGTCGCTCAACGTGTAGAGCACGCGCAAGAGGTTCTGGTCGAGCTGGGGGTTGGCCCCGCTGAGCCGGCGCCAGGGCAGTCCCGCCCGATCTTCGCGGCGGATGCCTCCCGGGGGTTCGGGCCGCAGCGTAAGCGGCTTCAGCGTACCCCGATCCAAGGCGCTCAGCAGCAGGCCGCTCTTCTGCTCTCCGTAAGAATCTCGGCCGTGCTCGATCATCGCGTCGGCATAGCGGCGGACGACGTCCAGCAGCGAGGGCCTGGCCTGCTGGAGGCCGTCGACGCGGACGACCGGGCGGGTGCCGCGGAGGCGATCCTCGATGTAGTCGCGCTCGTAGAAGCGAATCCCGCTGCCGCCGTGCCCCTGGCCGGTGAGGATATCGAGATCGCCGTCCCGATTCCAGTCCACGGCGTCGGCCCCGGAGATCATCATGATCGAATACGGTTTGACGATGGAGATCCCGTCGGGATTGGAGAACTCGGGCAGCGCGCCCGGCTGGCCGGTGCCTTCGTCCTTATAGAACCGAATACTGTGCTCGAACTCGCAGGCAATCAGGTCCTTCTTGCCGTCGCCGTCCCAGTCCACGAAGGACCCCAGATTGGGTCGCATGTAGGGAGTCAGCCCCAAGCGTTTGGCGGGGGCGAATTGCGGATCCGCATCGGTGTGGACGTTTTGGAGGAAATAGAACCCGGGGTTCTCCTGGTCCGAGAAGATCAGGTCCTTCTTGCCGTCGAGGTTGAAGTCGCAGACCTTCAGGTGGGCCCGGGTGCCGCGGTCGATCGGTTTCAGCACGTCCTCGGCGTCATAGGCCTTTACCTTTTGCCCGCGGTCGAGCACCGGATCGTCGTCGGTACCCCGGTTGAGAAACACGGTGACGGTGCCGGCGCCGTCGGCGGCGACCAGGTCTTTGCGTCCGTCGCCGTTCCAGTCGGCGACATCGTGCCGGGCATGTCCTCCGCTGCCGGCGAGGCTGAGCGGTTGGCCGCCGGCAGAGAGTCGCTTGCCTTCCGCGAAGACGGGAAACAGGTTGTTGGTCCGGTTCGGGAAGTACCAGACGAAGCCGTCGCAATCGCCGGCCAACAGGTCGGTCTTGCCGTCGTTGTTCCAATCCACGGCGCGGACGACATTCTGCCGCACGGCGTCGCAGATTTGGAACCTCTCGGTAAAAGGTGCCCCGCCGTCGGCGTCCGTTTTCTGCCATTTGGGCGCGGTGGCCGTTCCCACGTTCTTGAACAGCGCGCCAAACTCCCTCTTCTTGGAGACGTTCTCCAGATCGACAAGTCCCCATGCCCTGTCGGTGACCAGATCCACCAGTCCGTCGCCGGTGAAATCGGCCACCGTGACGCGGGGATGGCCACCGGCCACAAGGAACTTTGCGTCGTAGGCAATCACGGTACCTTTGGCGAAGGTGGGCCTGGTTCGCGACTTGGTCTGATCGACGTTTTCGTACAGATAGACCTGCCCGGACTGGGCGGCGCCGAACAGATCCCAGTCGCCGTCGCGGTCGACGTCGGCCACATCGAAGCAGGGAGTGAAAAGATCGATTTCTTTGCCGGCGGCCTCGAGGGCCACGGCCTCGTGGAGTCGCCAGCCTCCGGAGCCGTCGGACCCCAGGTTGCGGTGCAGGTAGCAGCGGTTATTGTATCCCAGCAGCAGGTCGGTCCTGCCGTCGCGGTCGCGGTCGAAGTCGACCACGAATACCAGCGAAGGAAACCATGCGCCGGCCTTCGCCTTTCCGGCCAAGGGAGTGCCGGAGACGGTCTTGAGGACGCCGCGGTCAACCAGCGTGAGCTGGCCGCCGGGGGTAGTCGTGTTTTCGAAGAAGGCGATCTTGCGGCGGTACGGCCCATCCATGAAGCTGGGAAAGAAGTCCTGGTCCCCGTCGCGGTCCCAGTCGCAGAAGTGGGGCACGACCCAACTTCGATTGTTGCCGTCGTTTTTGGGGAGCGTGAGCAGGGCCCCCGCGGAGGTCAGCCGGCCCCGGCCGACGAAACGATTGTTGCCGACGTTCTCGTAGCAGTAGACAAACGGTTCCACGCCCCCGGTGAACAGGTCCAAATCGCCGTCGCCGTCCAGGTCGCAAAAGGTGTCGAAATGGCAGGCGCCGATCTCGCGTTTCCCGTAGACCTGCCGGAAGAAATCGCCGTCGCCGACCAGCCCGGGATAACGTTGGGGCCGCCCCAGGCCCGACTGGAGCGTATCGAAATAGACTGCGACGGTGTGGCAGGTTTCGTCGGGCACGACGAAGCTGAGGGTGACCTTGTCGACGGCGTAGTATTCTTGCAGGCGCCACGGCACGAGGTATCGCTCGTATCCGTCGCGCGAGGCGTCGAACACCTTGGGCACGCCGGAAGGATCGTAGGCGATGACCTCGATCGTGTGCTCGTCGAACGTACCCGAGATACCCTGATCGGCGAGTGCCCGAACGAAATCGACGTCCACGGCGGCGGGCGAGTTTGAGCGAGGGACGCCCCGGCAGTCGACTTTCAATAACAACCGGCAGTTGTTGGGCGACCTCCAAGGTGGTTGGGCGCCGAGCGCCGGGACCGCCAGTCTCAGGCAGGCTGCTGCGGCGAAGACGATTCCCAGGAGAACTGCGTGACGGCTCCGCCGATCCGGCGGAGAAGGCGCGTCGATCACTGGCCTATCCTTTCTCTGCCCCCGCGCCGTTGAGGCTCAACGGGGGCATTTTAACGCGGCTTGGCGCGCGGTGCAATTCTCATAAAGCCGCGACCGGTGGTCGCGCCGAAGGACCGTGAAGACCGCTTGGTTATCTCTCCAGGCGCGACCAACGGTCGCGGCTTTATGAGTTTCTCCAGGCGCGACCGGCGGTCGGGGCTTTATGAGTTTCTCCAGGCGCGACCAACGGTCGCGGCTTTGTGAATCGTAGATCACAACTGTATGTGTCATCGGTACTTACCGCTAATTCGGCCGTATTGGGGCAACCCCGGCCGCCCATGGCTTTCTTGCTACCCGGCCATGCGGTCGTGTAAGCTATTGGGGCGGACGCGAGCACCGGACAACCTGCCAAGGAGCCGAACGATGAAATCTGCCCGTGAACGTCTCGGCCTGACTGTGGTGCGGGCCATGATTCTTGTGTTGGTCGGATGGTGTGCCATCGGCCTCTGCCCGGGTGTGGTGGCTCCTTCGGCCTTGGCCGCGGGCGGGCCGGCGAGCGTGGAGAAATCGACCATCGGACAGACGCCCGACGGTACCGAGGTCGACCAGTATACGCTGACCAATGCCAGCGGTCTGGAGGTCAAGGTGTTGACCTACGGTGCCATGCTTACCACGGTCAGGGTGCCGGACCGCAAGGGCAACTTCGAGAGTGTGACTTTGTATCTGGACCCGGCCAAGGATTACCTCTCCCGCCGGACCGTCTTGGGATCGGTCATTGGCCGATACGCCAACCGGATCGCCGGGGCCAGGTTCACGCTGGACGGCAGCGAGTACAAGCTCTCGGCCAACGCCGGCCGGAACCACATCCACGGAGGCAGCAACGGCTTCCACACGCTCGTGTGGAAGGCCGCACCCATCCGGGACGCGGAGGGCGTGGGCGTGCGGCTTACGCACACCAGCCCCGACGGACACGAAGGCTACCCGGGCACGCTGGACGTGGAAGTCACCTACCGGCTGACCGGCGACAATCGGTTGAAGATGGAGTACGTCGCGCGGTCCGACAAACCGACGCACGTGAATCTCACCAACCACGCCTACTGGAACCTGGCCGGTGCCGGCTCGGGCGACGTGCTCGATCACGTTTTGATGCTCAACGCGGATCGGTATCTGCCGGCCGATAAGGCCAGGATTCCCACCGGAGAACTGAAGCCCGTCAAGGGAACGCCGATGGATTTCGCCCGCCCGAAGACGATTGGTTCCCGGCTGGATCAGGTCGAAGGCCGCAACTACGACCACTGTTACGTGCTGAACAAGACGGCGGGGGAGCGGCTTTCGCTGGCCGCCCGGGTGGTCGAGCCGAAGAGCGGCCGAGTGATGGAAGTCTACACCACGCAGCCGGGGGTGCAACTGTACACGGGCGGGATCCGGCTGAAAACCGGCCGGCTCACCTACGACCGCTACCACGCCGTCTGCCTGGAGACCCAGCATTTTCCCGACTCGCCCAACCGCCCGCAGTTCCCCTCCACGGCCCTGCGGCCGGGGGAGACTTACCGGCAGCTTACCGTCCACAAGTTCAGCGTGCTGAAGTGAGACCTTGGTCAAAGCCGGCAAACCGGTGCCGAGGGGCCACAGACTCAGGAGGAAAGGACCCGACCGATGAAGACCCGTGAAGTTGGCATCGCACTGCTCTTGGTGATCATGTCCGCGGCAACCGTCCAGCCGGCCGAGAGGCCCACTGCGAAGAACCTGGAGATCTACTTTCTCGACATGATGGGCGGCGCATCGACTTTGATCGTCACGCCGCTGGGAGAATCCGTCCTGATCGACACCGGCTCCTTGGAACCGAAGCACCGCGACGCCGAGAGGATCTACGCGGCGGCGGAGCACGCGGGCCTCGAGCAGATCGACTGCCTGGTGACCACGCACTTCCATTCGGACCACTTCGGCGGCATCTTGCAACTGACCAAGCTGATCGCGGTGAAGAAGTTCATCGACAAGGGGCATCTGCCGCCCGAGAACGAGGTGAATACCCGGTGGTTCAAGCAGCTCCACCCGCTGTATCAGGAGGCCACCGGGGGGAAGGTCGAGGCCATCGGGGTCGGGGACGACATTCCGCTGAAGAACGATCCCCAGGGGAAGATCCCTCCCCTGAAGCTGCACTGCGTGGCGGCCGAGAAGAAGGTGGAGGGATTCGACGGGGATATTGACGCCCCCGTGCCGGGCCACGTGATCAAGCGGCCCGATGAGTCGGACAACGCCCGGAGCATTGCTTTGGTGCTTCGCTACGGCAAGTTTGATTTCTTCGCCGGCGGCGACGTCACCTGGAACGTCGAACACCACCTGGCCCACCCGAAGAACATCGTCGGCCAGGTTGATCTGTATCAGGTCACCCACCACGGCCTGGACCAGAGCAACAACCCGATCCTGCTGCGGGCGCTGAAGCCCACGGTGTGCATTGCCATGAACGGACCGCGAAAGGGTATCCAGCCGAACACGTTCCGGGCGCTTCAGCAACTTCGCAGCCTGAGGGGAATCTATCAGATCCACTACAACACCCAGTACGGCGACCGGGGAAACACGGAATTGTCGTACATCGCCAACGGCAAGGATCCCCGAAAGGGCCGTTTCATCCGCGTCTCCGTCGGTCCCCGCGGCGACGTCTTCAGCGTCTCGATCGGCACGGACGGTCTGCAGAGGGTCTACGCCGTCAAGTGACGCCGGGCTGACGTTCTCAGCAGTAGGCCCTCAGCCACTCGTAGATCGCCCGTTCGGCCTCCGGCGGGACGCTGTGGCCTTTCTTGTGATTCAAGAGTCCCAGCCGTGCCGTGTCGCCGTAGAGCTTGTAGAGAGGCAGCACCGCCTCGATGAACGGCCAGCTTCGCTCCCCGTCGGCGCTGTCGCCGCCGAGCAGCAGAAAGGCCCGCGGGGCAACCAAGGCAAGCAGCTCGTGATGCTCGTGGCCGAAGGTCTTCTGGCGGATCTCCGCCCCGAGATACCAGGGGGCGTCCCAGTTGGAGAAGCGGGTGCCGAGACCTCCCTCGCTGCTTATGGCCACCTTCACGCGCTCGTCTAGGGCTGCCAGATAGAGCACCTCCTTGGCCCCCAGCGAATGACCGACCGCGGCCAGCCGATTGGGATCGACCTGGGGCATTCGGGCCAGGATGTCGCCGGCCACCTGCGCGTCGTAGAGCATTTTGGCCATTCCCTTGGAGCCGGGGTGTCGCTCGGAGTGCCGCTCGACTTGTTTGGCGTCATAGCCCTTTCCGCCGGCGACCCAGAGGAAATTCCGCGGGCAGAGCGTCACGTAGCCGAGCCTGGCCAGCTTCAGTCCGAAGGCCTTCTCCGGGCGCCCCTCGACGCCGGCCGGCTGGCGGATGGTGTGGTTGACCGTCGAGTGCAGCACGACCGCGGCGGGGCACCGCGGCTGCGGCTTGGCCGGCTTCAACAGGTAGGCCTCGCAGGGCACGCCCGGCTCGACCTCGTAGCGGACCAATTGCCTGACGGCGCCTTGGGGGCGGTCTTCGTCAAGGACGGTAAGCGGCGGCGGCCCTTTCCGGTCGATCCGTAACGGCCCCAGGAAATCGAGCCACCAGCGGCGGATCTGCCGCCGCCGCTGCTTCCAGGCCGCCAGGGTGGTGATCGGCTGGCCGGCGTCGTCGAACAGGAGCGGACTCAGCCGCGGGGCGTGCTCCGGCACCTGCTTCGGCGGGCGCTGCACGTCGGCCAGCCAAGGGACTTCCTTGCCGGCGCCCCCCTCCGCCGCTCGCAACAACGCCGGAAACGAGAGCCCCGCCAGCGACGATGCCAGCAGCCGCCTTCGCGATAGTCTCAAAGGCCTCATTAGGAACCTCCCATCCTCCCCGGAAAAAGGGGTCGGGTCTAGTTTGTGCGAAGCATCCTTCGGGCCGTGCCGGCAAATCAGACCCGACCCCCTTTTCCCCCGGAAACGCGGCTAGCCCTCTCGGCCCACTGCAACGCCCGGCTATCAGCAGTCCTGCTGAGCCCAACACGGGTCAGTCGGGGTAAGCTCACCGGAGGGCAGTTCGTAGTAGAGCAATCCGTTGATCGAGTAGACGTTGGGCACGCCCAGACGCCGGTTCTCTTCCTGGGCCTTGCGGACTGCGCAGCGGCCAATGCGGATGATTTCCTCAGCCCTGGTAAACGTTTCCAAACTGATGGGCGAATCAATGCTCATGACTACCTCTGCTCGACCATGCTAAGGGGCGGCCGAAGAATAAGTTGTGGGAGGCGACTCTGTCGGCGACTGCGCATTGCCGC
>CAZUAM010000009.1:0-15976 GCA_964618095.1 uncultured Planctomycetaceae bacterium
GGGATTTGGGATTGGGGATTTGGGATTGGGGATTTGGGATTGGGGATTTGGGATTGGGGATTGGGGATTTGGGATTTGGGATTTGGGATGTGGGATTTGGGATTTGGGATTGGGGATTTGGGATTGGGGATTGGGGATTGGGGATTTGGGATTTGGGATTGGGGATTGGGGATTGGGGATTGGGGATTTGGGATTTGGGATTTGGGATTGGGGATTGGGGATTTGGGATTGGGGGTCGGGAATGGGCGGCTCATTGAGCTGGGTGCTTGAGATTGGCTGGTGCTTTTAGCCGAAACAGGGCCTTGAGCCAAGGGCAAAAAAGACCTGGCGGGCAGTTCATCGGAGTTCGTATAACCCCCCAATTTTCCAGACAGTGCGGCCTGACTCTCGGCCCTACTTCCAATCCCAAATCCCAAATCCCAAATCCCAAATCCCAAATCCCCAAATCCACCATCCATTGCCCTTCGCACGGCCATCGCTTCCCGGTATACTCCCCGCCCGGTTCTTGCCCTGTGGAACGCCTTGGCGACTGGGGAGGCAGCAGATCGTGGATTTTGCCCTGCAGCCTTACGATTTTGTGATGCTGGCGGTGCTTGCGCTTTGCACCCTGTTCGGTGCCTGGAAGGGGATGGCGTGGCAACTGGCCGCGCTGGCGTCGGTGGTGGTGAGTATCGCCGTGGCGGTCCACGGCAGCAGGCCGCTGGCCCCCCACATCAAGCTCCAAGAACCGTGGAACCGTGCCGTGGCCATGCTGGTGCTCTATCTGTTGACCTCGGTGGTCATCTGGTTGTTGTTCCGGTTGGTGGCGGGGATCATCGACCGGGTGCGGTTGAAGGAGTTCGACCGGCAGGCCGGCGCGTTGTTCGGGGCGGCCAAGGGGATCCTCTGGTGCCTGGTGATCACCTTCTTCGTGGTCACCCTCTCCGAATCTGCCCGGCAGTCCGTCCTCCGCTCGCGCTCCGGCTACTACACGGCCCTGCTGATCCGACGTGCCAGGCCGGTCTTGCCGGAGGATCTTCGCAACCTGCTGGGCCAGTACATCGACGAGCTGGACCGGAAACTGGATCCAGAGGAAGATGCCCCCCCCCTCTAGTGGGCCCGGCGTGGCAGATGCACCGCAGTATCGCACGGCCAACAGCGGATCGACGGACACCCAGTGAGCCCTGCCGCCGCGCGTCCGCCGCGCGTCCGTCGATGCTCTGAGGCCCCCTGCCGGCGATCCGGCCAGGCCGGCCCCACGCAGCCCGGCTCGTGCCACTCCAGCGGCCAAGCCCGGCGTGCCCTGCCGGGATGCGGACTGAGAATCCCTGGAGAATCTGAATCGAGGCCCGCCGGCAAGGCCGCCGCCGCCAGACAGCACACCCGGACGCAGCGCCTGCGGCATGGTTCGCCGTGCAGGGCCGGGGTCCGCCGGCGTCGAAACCGGCCGGGCAAAGCGTGCGAAAGCCTGGTTTTTACGGCGTTTCGGCCGCCGGCCGACCGAACATAAGAAACATTATCGGACGTTGCAGCAAGCCCCAAATTTACGTCCAAATTCACGTACTGTCGGACAACAATGGGAACTTGACGCACCCCAGCACGGTAGTGCTATAGCGGGTCAACTGAAAGACCCGGTACGGCCCTCTTCAACCGCCGGACTCCCTCGGGGGTGACCCTGGTGCGGTCGATCGTCAGACGCCCCAGGCCGGTCATCGCCTCCAGATGCCTCAGGCCGGCGTCGGAGACTTCCGTCCGGGACAGCAGCAGCCAGCGAAGGTTTCCAAGCGGTAGCAGGCGTTCCAGACCCTCGTCGGTTACCCGGGTGCCGGAGAGGTCGAGGATGCGGAGGCTGCGGATGCGGGCGAGATGTTGCAGGCCCTGGTCGGAGACCCGGGTATTGGGCAGGTGCAAAGCGACCAGGGCCGGCAGGCCGCTGAGGTGAACCAGGCCGGCGTCGGTCACCGGGGTCCCCCCCAGGACCAGGGAGTTCATGGTCGTCAGGCCGCTGAGGTGGTGCAATTGCTGGTCGGTGATCTTGGTCTCGGCGAAATTGAGCGTCCCGACGTGGTAGAGGGCGGCGACCTGTCGGAGGCTCTCGTCGTCGACTTCCTGGTCCTGGAAGTTGACACTGGTCACGTGGCGTTCGGGCAACTCGGCAGTCACCAGCACGCCGCGCTGTCGCAGAAAGGCTGCGGCGGCCCGTTCCGCCTCAACCAGCCGCTCTTCTTCGCCCTGTCCCGGATCCTCGCGCGGCTGCACTTGGGGAGGCCCCTTCGATGGCGGCTCGAACAGATCGTCGGTCAGCCCACCACAACCGGCGGTGGCCAACGCCAGCAGAGCGGTCACCCATGGCAGGCAGTATGAAAACCTCATCTCGGCTGCCTCGTCATTTCGAAGGCCTGGTCGCAGGTGTCGGCAACTTGCGTGCTGCTGTCCCGGGCCTATAGTCGATGGAGATTCCCGGGATGGCCTTTTCGAGGCGCTGTCTTCCCTCGGGTGTGACTTTGGTGCCCGGGATGGTCAGACGCCCCAGGCCTTTCATCTGTTCCAGTTGCTTCAAGCCCTCGTCGGTGATCTCGTTATTGGCCAACAGCAGCCACTTGAGCTCCTTCAGTCCCAGCAGGTGCTTCAGGCCCTCGTCGGTGACCCGGGTGTTCGACATGTCGAGGATGGACACGTCCCGGATCAGGGCAATCTCGGCCAGGCCTTCGTCGGAGACCCTGGTAAAGGGCAACTGCAAGGACTCGATTCCTTTCAGCGCGGTGAGGTGCTCCAAACCGGCGTCGGTCACCCGCGTGCCTCCCAGAATCAGGGAGTTGAGGGTGGTCAAACTGCTCAGATAGCGCAATTGCCGGTCAGTAATATCGGTATCGGCGAGATTCAGCGACCCAAGGTGGTAGAATGCAGCCAAGTGGCGGAGCATGTTGCTGTCGACGTGGCGGCGGGCGTCGGCATCGGCCTCTTTGCTCTGAAAATTGACGCTGGTTACGTGCCCTTCCGGCGGTTCGGCGGTCACCAGCACGTCGTGTTGCCGCAGGGCGTTGGCGGCCAGTTGCTCGACCTGGAACCGCAACTGCTTGACCTCCTGGGCCTGGAGCCACAGATGGACCAGGCCCAAGCAAACCACCGCCACCAGGGCCAACCGGAAGAAGGTCCTCAGTATCCGTAGCGGGCTAACGCGTTTGGGGCGTTGGGGCCTGTCGGCCGCGGGAGCGGTCTCTTGCGGTTGGGATTCATTTTGGGGAAGCGATTCCTGAGATTCGCCCGCTTCAGGAGATGTTTGCTGGGGTTCGCTTTGGGTCATCATGTCCTCTCTGTCGGTTGCTGGGGGGCCGAGGCCGTGGAGGCCGGCGGGGGTGGATCAGTTCGAGACGGGATCGAACGTCTGGCCGGTCGGCTGGGTTTCGACTTTCGGCTGTTGATCCTCCGCGGTGGAGTGTTGCTGGTGGGGCTGGCCCGTCTCCAGAAACACGCCCATTCGGCGGAATTTTTCGTAGCGCTGCTGGAGCAGCTCTTCGACGGGCCGGCCCACCAGCTCGCGAAGTTGCCCTCGAAGGTGAAGTTTCAGCTTACTGGCCATCCGGTGGTGGTCGCGGTGGGCGCCGCCCAGTGGCTCGCGAATCACTTCGTCGATTACGCCCAACTGAAGCAGGTCCGCGGAGGTCATCTTCAGGGCCTGGGCGGCCTGTTCTTTGTAGGTGTGACTTTTCCAGAGGATGCCGGCGCAGCCTTCGGGACTGATCACCGAGTAATAGGCGTGTTCGAGCATCGAGACCCGGTCGCCCACCCCGATCCCCAACGCCCCGCCGGAGCCCCCTTCGCCGATCACCACGCAGATGATGGGCGTAGGCAGCCGGGACATTTCGAACATCGAGTTGGCGATCACCTGGGCCTGGCCGCGTTCCTCGGCGCCGATGCCGGGATAGGCGCCGCCGGTGTCGATCAGACAGATAACCGGCAACTGGAACTTGGCCGCCAGGCGCATCTTGCTGATGGCCTTGCGATATCCTTCGGGATGGGCGCAGCCGAAGTTACAGGCCTGCCGCTCCTTGACCGTCTTACCCTTCTGGTGCCCGACCACCATCACCTTGTAGGTGTCCAGCTTGGCCCACCCGGTGCGGATCGCCCGATCGTCGCCGAAAAATTTGTCGCCGTGCAGCTCGACGAACTCGTCAAAGACCAGCTCCAGGTAATCGGTGGTCATGGGCCGGTCGGGGTGCCGGGCGACTTCCACCGTTTCCCAGGGCTTCAACTGACCGTAGATCTTCTTCTTCAGATCGGTCAACTCGCGGCGCAGTTGGCGGATTTCGTTGCGGGCCTCCGGGTCCTGTTGGGCAACGCCGTCGAGTTCTTGCAGACGGGATTCCAGCTCGTAGATCGGCCGTTCGAACGAGAGCCGGTGGTCGTTTTCAGCCATAGTCGTCCGCCTGGCACTGCTATTTCGCTTTTCGCCGACGGTCCAACGAATCTGACAAAAACGTCGGCGACCCCCCAGGCTTGTCCCGGGGGCCTGAACACCACGGGGTTAGACCCCGCGGATTACCCGCCTTCTTGGATCCTCTTAGTAGTTCGTCGGTTCCAGCCACCCGTTTCTTGTAGCCGTTTAGTCTAACCGGCGTTTCCCAGGGTGACAACCGTACCTGGGTGAGTGGGGTGCCCTGGCAGAGGTCTCCGCAGGTTCACCGTTTCTCCCTTCCCGGCGCCAAGGGTTCTACACGTCTTGCGGCGGTCGCGGTGTGGTCTTGAATACCCGGTTCATGCGGAATTCCACGAGAAAATCGTTGATCGACTGGGGACGTGCGGCCGGGTCCTTGGCCAGGGACCGCCGCACCAATTGGGCGAACTCCGGGGCGACGTTCTTGGCCACTGCCTCTAACGACGGAGGCGGGGCCCTGAGGTGTTTCATCAACAGTTCGTCCGCACTAACCCCCGTATAGGGGGGCTTGCCGGAGATCAACTCGTAGATCGTGCAGCCGAAGCCGTACACGTCTGCCCGCTGATCCAGCGGAGCACCGCGAATCTGCTCCGGGGCCATGTAACTGCGGGTCCCCTGCACTCGTGCCTTGGGTCCCAGGAGTCTTGTCAGGCCACGGCTGCTTCGTCGGGCCAGCGCGAAGTCGATCAACTTCACGTCCCCGTCGTCGGTCACCAGGAAGTTATCCGGCTTCACGTCGCAATGCACCCAACCCAGCCCGTTGAAATGGCTCAGCCCCTCGGCCGCCTGCTCAATGATCTTGGGCACCAGGTGAGTGGTCGTCTCGGTCTGGTGCTGAATCCTGTGCTTCATGTTCGGCGCGGGAAACCACTCCATGGCCAGGTAGGGGGTGCCCCGATCGAAGCCGAACTCGGAGATCCGGACAATCCGCTCGTGGACAGTCTTCTGGCCGACCGCGTATTCCCAACGCAGATAGCGCAAGTGTTCCCGGTCCCGAAGGAACTTCTGCAACAGGGTCTTGACCCCAAACCGCTGGTGCTTCCCGTCGTGATACGCCTGCCAGATCTGACTCGTCTGGCCCGTATGCACAACGTTCAACAGTCGATAGGGACCGAGGTAGCCGGGTGCTTCTGAAGCCACGGGGATAAGACTCACTGAGTTGCCATTGGCGACAGGCCCGATCCGGTGCCCACCATCTCTGTATCCAAGCTAGATGTTCGTTTTGTAAGTCCTTGTGCAGTCCACGACGGGTCGTTTAGCAGCCGCCGGTACGGCGGCTAGCGGTCGGTGCCGCTCTTGGCGTTCTGGCCCACGTGCCGTCGGCCGCTAAACACTGCGCATAAACTTACAAAACGAACGTCTAGTGTAACCGGATCTGGCCGGTTGGACAACTGCGATTACCACCCGTTCTCACCAAATTTCCCTTGTCCCCCAAGTTCCTCGTTTTCTCGGCCCGCGCGGTGGTGGCCCAGCAACTTCTCGTACAGCGCCCTGAGCTGGGCCGTCATTCGCTGGTGACGAAAGGTCTCGGTGAAGCGACGGCGGCCCCGGGCCCCCAAGCGGTCCCGCAGGGCCGGGTCGCCGGCCAACTGCCGCAGCGCGGCGCTCATCTCCTCGCAGCTCTTCGGCGGCAGGAGAAATCCCGTCTCGTGAGGGATGACAACCTCCCGGGCGCCGTCCACGTCGTAGCTGACCACCGGTTTCCCGGCGATCAGCGCCTGGGGCAACACGCGGGCGAGCCCCTCGCGGAGGCTGGCGTGGACCACGATATCCATGGCCGCAATCAACTCCGGGATCCGCTCCGGCGGCTCCAGACCGGTCAACTGGAAACGATCCTTCAGCCCCGCCGCCGCAATCTCTCGGCAAAGCCGCGCCCGCAGCACCCCGTCGCCAACCAGCAGGAACCGCACGTTGGGCACTGCGCGGGCCAGTGGCCGGGCTGCCCGAATCAGGTACTGGTGTCCCTTCAGCCGGAACAGCCGCGCGATCTTGCCGATCACCACGTGCTCCCTTTGGTAGCCCAACTCGCGTCGCAGGCGGTCGCGGTGCTCTGCCGAGTTGAGAAACGGCTCGACTTCCATGCCGCTGTAGACGGTGGTGAACTTCTCCCGCGGCGCGACGCCCGCGGTGACCATCAGGTCGGTCATCGCGTCGGCCACGCTGACCATTGCGTGGCATCGGCCGGCGGCCCAACGTTCGCAGGTCTGAAACAGCGCCTGGGCCGCCCTGCCCTGGTAGGGATGGAAAGGCGCCCCGTGTACGGTGTGGACGATTGCCGGGACGCGGAGTGCCCAGGCCGCGGCCCGGCCCAGAATGCCGCCTTTGGCACTGTGGGTATGGACCACCTCGGGCCGGAAGTCGTCGAGCGCGCGCTTGATGCGTCGGTAGCTGGCGAAATCCCGCCAGGGGTGAATCGGCCGTCGCAACTGGGAGATCAATTCCACCGGCACCCCCCCTGCCCTGGCCCGCCGGAGCAGACTCCCCTCCGGTCCCAGCGGCGGGCCGGTGATCAACAGCACCTGGTCGCCGTACTCGCGCATCAGGTCCTCGCAGCAGAGCACGGTGTTTTCCTGTGCCCCGCCGAGGATCAGCCGCGTGATGACGTGGGCGATTCGCATGGGAGTGGTGAGTGGAGAGTGGTGAGTGGAGAGTGGTGAGTGGAGAGTGGTGAGTGGTGAGTTTGGTGGCGGCAATTCATTGCTGTCTTGAGCGGGCCGTACGTAGTGGACTATGGCGGTGCTCCTGCACTTATGCCAAACGCCCCCGGACTGCGCTCCGGGGGGGAAGAACGACGTTGATTCTCAAGACTCAACATTCACGCATCGTAGTCGACTCGGACCAGGAACAGCCCTTGCGGCGGTGCGGTCGGTCCGGCGGCGGCGCGGTCGGCGGCGCGGAGGACCTCGGCGGGCCAACTCTCGGGCTGCGCACCGCGGCCGACTTCGACCAGGGTGCCCACGATCGCGCGGACCATGTTGTAGAGAAAGCCGTCGGCCTCGACTTCCAGGGTGATCCCGTCGTGCTCCTCCCCCCTGCCCTTCTGCCCCCTACGCTCCTCCTCCCTACGCCGCTGAACACTGACATCGAAAATCGTGCGTACGCTGCTTTCTCGCTCCGCGCCGCTGCTTTGGAAGCTGCGGAAATCGTGGGTGCCCAACAGGGCCTTGCCGGCGCGGCTCATGGCCTCGGCGTCCAACCGCCCGTGGCTGTAGTGCCAGCAATACTGCCGCCGAAAGACGTCGCGGACGGGTGCGTCGTGGATCACGTAGCGGTAGCGTTTTCGCAGGGCGTCGCGGATGGGGTGGAAGTCGTCCGCTGCCTCCGCTACCTCCAGCACCGCGATGTCCTCCGGCAGTTCGGCGCTGAGCGCCCGCCGCAGCACGTCGGCCGGCAGGTCCGAGTGGGTCTCAAATCCGGCCACCTGTCCCAGGGCATGAACGCCGGCGTCGGTCCGTCCGCTGGCCACCACGCGGACACCCTGGCCGGTGACCTTCCGGACCGCCGCCTCGAGCGTCCCCTGCACGGTCCTGCATCCCGGCTGGACCTGCCAGCCGGCGTAAGCGGTGCCGTCGTAGGCCAAGGTGAGTTTCAGTGTGCGCATCGCAGAAGTTATGCTGCCGCCGCAACAGGGTGCAGCGCCGGGCAGAGCCGGGACCCGGGCGGCTGCATCAAACACAACTGCCCCCTGTCCCCTGCCCACCATCTACTTCTCGAGGTCTGATATGGGTGGCAATGAATTGCCACCCCCGGGCTCATCGGGCTTCTGCGATTTGGGTGGCAATGAATTGCCAGCCCCGGGCTCACCGGGCTGCCTACTGTCTACTCCCTGCTGCCTACTGCATACTCCCTGACCAGCAGTTCCGCGATCTGCACGGCGTTGGTAGCCGCGCCTTTGCGGAGGTTATCGCTGACGCACCAGAAGGTCAGACCGTTTTCGGAGGAGAGGTCCTCGCGGATCCGGCCGATGAAGGTCTCGTCGCGCCGGTCGCCGTTGATGGGCATCGGATAGACCTTCTTCTCGATGTCGTCCTGCACCACCAGCCCCGGCGTGGCGGCGAACAACTCTCGGGCTTCCTCCGCGGTGATCTTTTTCTCGGTTTCCACCAGGATGCTCTCGCTGTGGCAGTTGGCCACCGGCACGCGGACACAGGTCGGGCAGATCTGGATCGAGTCGTCGCCGAAGATCTTCTGCGTCTCGTGGACCATCTTCATTTCTTCCGAGGTGTAGCCCTTGTGATTCGACGAGCCGATCTGGGGGATGCAGTTGAAGGCGATCGGGTAGGGGAAGCATTCGTACTGGTACGGTTCCCCGGCCAATTTCGCCCGCGTCCCGTTTTCCAGGTCCCGGCTTCCGGCCAGCCCTGCCCCGCTGGTCGCCTGGTACGTGCTGACCACCACCCGACGGATCCGGCCCGCGTCGTGCAGTGGTTTCATTGCCTGGACCATCTGGGTGGTCGAGCAGTTGGGGCTGGAGATAATGCCCTGGTGATCACGGATCGCCTCGCCGTTGACCTCGGGCACGACCAGCGGCACCTGGGGATCCATCCGCCAATAGCCGCTCTCGTCGATCACCAGGCACCCTCGCCGGACGGCCTCGGGGATGAAGACCCGGGCCACCTCGTCCGGCGTGCTGCTGACGGCCAGATCGACTCCCTCGAAGGCCTCGCCGCGGAGTTGCTCGACGGTGAACTCCTCGCCCGCAAAGCGGATCTTCTTCCCCGCCGAGCGCTCCGACGCCAGGAACTTGATCTTCTCGAACGGGAACTGGCGCGAGTGGAGCAGTTCGCGGATGATGGTCCCCACGGCGCCGGTAGCACCCACGACGGCGATTCTATCAAACAACGTTCTTCTCCCCCGAATACGAGACGCTATTACGCATGGATCCCCGCGCCGGCTATCGCGGCATTTTACCAGGACAAGGCCACGATTCAACGGGTTCGCCCCGGCGGCACAAATGCCAACAGACCCCCGCACCGTGCGAATCCAGTGCGGGGGCCCGTTGCAATGTCTCTCGTTCTCACGCCACCGGCCCAAGGCTGGCGCCGTCAAGCCCAGCGGCCGGCTACCGAGAAGCCACTTCCTGGCTGGGAGCAGGGTTGAACCCGAAGGTCACCATCTTGCGATCTCCGGCCGTCAGGACAACTTCCTTCTGATGCTTGACCAAGCGATTCACCAACGGCGAGTAGGGATCGTCGGGATTCTCCCTGACGCGAGTCATTGCCTGGGCGTGGATCACGTACCTGTAGCCGAAGCCCGGCTTCAGGCCGTAGGAGACGTACTGCCGTCGGCTGCCCTTGCTGCGGGTGGTCAGGCCGTTGACCGTGATCTTCGCATCATAGGGAACATAGATCGTCAGCAGGCCGCTGTTCTCCCGGGTGCGGAGCGTGCTGGGGGCGGTGTCGCCAGGGGGCTCCGGGGCCTTGGCCGGGGGCTCCACGGCTGGTTCCGGTCCGTTCGGCACGGTGGGCGGGGGTATCGCGGGTTCGGCCGGCATCGTGGGCGGCGTTACCGGAGGTTCGGCCGGCTGCTCGGGGAGCATCGGCTTCTGGACCTCCGCGGGGCTAGGTTGCACAGGTGCGGCCGGCGCCATCACCCCTACCTCAGTGCAGCAGGTATCCCAGTAATAACTTGAGTAGCCACTCCAGCAGCCGTAGTACCATCGGTAGGGACCGAACAGGAGCCGGCGGAGCGGGCCCGGCCGGTACCCGACGTACCAGCCGCAACTGGTCGAGCAGCACGGATCGCAACTGACCGTGCAGCACGACGTGTAACATGGCGTGTAGTAGGCGGTGTACCCCCAGGAGACCGGGTAGTACCCACCGCACCTCCAGCAGGCATCCGCCTGCGAAACGCCCATTGCCAGCGTGGCCGCTACGACCCCACCAATCAATAGAGTCTTCCAACTAGGTCCAAACATCGGGTCTCACTCCCTTCAAACAGAGCAACTCGAATTCCCAAGCTACACGTCTGTAGCTTACCAATCTTAGCACGAAAATCAACCAGGCTCGCAGGACCTGCCGGATATTGGGGACTATAGAAGACAGCGGGTCTGGCCATTTCTTTCATAACCGGCATCACCAGCCGGTGAGCCCCGAGGAAAGTGGCTCTATGTGCGGTCAATGAGCCACCCATAAGTCGTTTTGTAACAACGACTTAGAAGCTACGACAAGACCGGCGGCCCGCCGGGTTTGTCCCCCCGGCATCCCCGCCCTCAGGACAGACCCGGGGCCGCCACGCGGCGTTGTCAGAATCCCTCGCGTTACGCGCCCCCCAGCCCGTCCGACGGGACAGGGCCTGCGACCTCCGCTTCCAAGTCTGGCTGTCTTACCTACTGCCGATTTTGCCCTCCCATGCCCGATCGACCTTGGCTTATAATCCGGCCCCTTCATGGGCTGCTTCTTTGTCTCGCAGAGCCGGGTGAACTCTGGTGAAACCCGCGGTTTTTGCTCACCGACTGCCTTGGTCCATCGTGGTGGTTGCCGTCTGCCTGGTCTGCCTGGGATGGCTGGGGCTGGCACGATGTGAGCAACTGGCCGAGGGCAGCGGCCGCTTGCTGCGACAGCAGATGGTCTTCTCGGCCCTGGCCCTGGCGGCCATGCTGGTCCTCTCCCTGCCCAGCTACCGCGTCCTTTGCCGCTTCAGTTACGCGATCTTTCTGCTGTCCGTGGTCCTGCTGGTGTTGGTCTACTTCTTTCCGGCGATCAACCGGGCCCATCGATGGATTCGCCTGGGGCCGGTGGGCCTGCAACCTTCCGAGTTCGCCAAGGTGGCCTTCGTGTTGGCCCTGGCAAGATACTTGATGTATCGCGAGAACTACCGGCGGCTGCGGGGGCTGGTGGTCCCGCTGGCGCTGACGATGTTGCCCGTGCTGCTGATCCTGAAGGAGCCGGACCTGGGCACGGCGGCGGTGTTCCTGCCGGTGCTGTTTGTGATGCTGTTTGCGGCCGGGGCCAGGCGGGGTGATTTGGCACGGATTGCCCTGCTGGGAGTGCTGCTGGTGCCGCTGTTGTGGACGCAGATGAGCCGGGAGCAGAAGTCCCGCGTGACCGCGCTGTTTGAGCAGCCCGCCGCCGCTCAGCGGCCCAGCGACGACGCCTACCACCTGCACCGGGCGAAGCGGATGCTCGCCTTGGGTGGCTGCTGGGGGAGCTTGCTCACCGGCCAGCCCACCGACGACCCGGCCGCCTACCGCCTGCCCGAGGCCCGCAGCGACTTCATCTTCTGCGTGCTGGGCGAGCGTTTCGGGCTTCCGGGCGTGGCCGCGATGCTTGCGTTGTTCGGTTTGCTGGCCTGGCGCGGGCTGGCCGTGGCCGCGGCCACCCGCGAACCGTTCGGACGTCTGCTGGCAGTGGGCATCGTGGCGCTTGTGGCCGTCCAGGTCCTCGTGAACACCGCCATGACCGTGGGGCTGCTGCCGATCACCGGGTTGTCGCTGCCGATGATCAGCTACGGCGGCTCGGGGCTGCTGGCCCACGGGATCGCCCTGGGGCTGCTGCTGAACGTGGGGCTGCGCCCCGGCTACGAGGTCACCAAAGAGCCGTTTCGCTACGCGATCGAGTAAGGTTCAACAGGACTGAGAGTGCGCCTGCAATTTCACGGCGGGCAAGCCCGCCCGCTAAACCGCTGGGCTCGACAACACAGCGATGCAGTAGACTACTGCCCCCTGCCCTTCTTTTCCGCGCCTTTGAGTTGAATGTCGTCAAACGAGATCTCGCCCACGGCTCCCAGCAGGCCGATCCGGAGGATGGCCTCGCGGGCGCGGGGCGGCACGTCGATCTGCGTGGTTTCCGGCCGCCAGGGGAACGTCCCCCGCCAGGGGCCGACGGCGCGCCGGCCCACCGTGGCGCGGTTCTGATCGTAGAACGTGACGACGAGCACGGGGAGTTGCTGCGTGGTCTGCCCGGGGCGGATGTCCCGGCCGCGGACCGTAAGCGAGATTTCCAGCCGGCGCACCTTCCGGCCGTCGATGGCAAAGCCCTGTAACGCGTGGGCCCCCCGCCCCGGCTGGGAGTTGCGGAAGGTGACGTAATACTTGCCTTGGGGTGCATCGCCGTCGGAGACCAGCTCGAGCTGTCGTTGGTAGTGCCAGCCCGTCGGCCGGGGCTTCTCGCCGGCGACCTGCTCGAAATCGCCGTTGTTGATCGCCGGGTTGGCCGGATCGGGCAGGACCTGGCGGCCCTGTTCCGCCCGGCCGGTCATCGGCACGAAGAGCGTCGGCCGCAGGCTCTCGGAGACCATCTTCCCGTTTTGCTTCCTAAGCAGATACATCGTCTGGTCGTAGCGGCGGCCCACGGGGACCACCATCCGCCCCCCTTCCTTCAACTGGGCCACCAACGGCGGCGGCACCCGCTCCGGCGAGCAGGTGACGATGATCTTGTCGAACGGGGCGTGCTCGGGCCAGCCCTGGTAGCCGTCGCCGATCTTGGCATCGACGTTGCCGTACTTGAGCCGCTTCAGGGTCCGCGCCGCCCGCCGGCCGAGCTTCTCCACGATCTCGATCGTGTAAACCTCGCGCACCAGCCCACTCAAGACGGCTGCCTGGTAGCCGCTGCCGGTGCCGATCTCAAGGACCTTGTCGCCCGGCTGGGGATCGAGCAGCTCGGTCATGTAGGCCACCACAAACGGGGGCGAGATCGTCTGCGACTCGCCGATCGGCAAGGCCATGTCGAGATAGGCGTAGCGGCGCTGGGCCAGGGGGACGAATTCGTGCCGGGGCGTGGTCCGCATTGCCCGGATCACCCGCCGATTGCTCACCCCGGCGGCCACGATCTCCTCGTCGACCATCCGGTCTCGGGCCTGGGCCAGCGCCTGGCGGCTCTGGGCCCGTGCGTCGGCCCCTTGAAAAGCACCGCTGAGCACCCACCCGACCAGCACCCATCGCCAGCAGCTTCTTCCGATCATCGTGTCCGACCTCGGTTCCCAGAGACAGCGGGGACTGGTCAACTTGCCGACAGATCCTTTCTTCCATTATATCCACCCGGCCGCCAGCCCCAAACCGAAGGCCCCCTGTTTTCCAACAGGCTGGTCTGCCATAATCAGTTGATTGGCCGAGGTATATGGAAACTCGCGAATGTAAAGGCAATTGTGGGAGGTGGCTGCGACGGCGACAGGACCGGATGCAGATTGAATCGCCGTCGGAGACGCCTCCCATAGAGAGTATCCTTAAGTCATGCTCAACCAGTCGCTGAAGGACCTCGTCGTCAGTCGTCTACTGTCACAGGTGCAGACGCCGGGGCAGTACATCGGCGGGGAACTGGGCGCCGTGGTCAAGGACCACCGGCAGGTGCGCGGCACGCTCTGCCTGGCGTTTCCCGACACCTACTCCATCGGCATGAGCTACCACGGTTTGCAGGTGCTCTGTGCGGTGATGAACCGCCGGGAAGATTGGTGCTGCGAGCGGGCATTTACGCCGATGGCCGACATGGAGCAGTTGCTCCGCCGGCACCGCGTCCCACTGTACGCCCTGGAGACGTTCACCCCGCTTGCGGAGTTCGACGTGCTGGGGTTCACGCTGCAATACGAACTCTGCTCGACCAACGTGCTTACGATGCTGGACCTGGCCGGTATTCCCTTGGAGGCCCGGCAGCGAACGCTCGGGCATCCGCTGGTGATCGCCGGGGGGCCGTGTGTGGCCAATCCCGAGCCGATGGCCCGGTTTATCGACCTGTTTGTGCTCGGCGACGGCGAGGAGAGCCTGCCGGAGGTGTGCGACCTGTGGCTGCGGTTGAAGCAGTCGGGTGGCGAGCGGTCGGCGATGCTCGCCCGGATGGCCGCACGGCTGCCCTACGCCTACGTTCCGCGGTTTTATCAGCCGCAATCCGACGCCGCCGGCCGTCCGGCGGCGGTTCGGCCGACCCGGCCCGACGTGCCCGACACGATCCAGCCCGCGGTGCTGGCCGACCTGGACGCCACCCCCCTGCCCTGCCGGCCGGTGGTGCCCTACGTCGAGTGCGTCCAGGATCGGATCACGATCGAGATCATGCGGGGCTGTCCGGGCCGGTGCCGGTTCTGCCAGAGCACGACGCTCCGCCGGCCCTTGCGACTGCGCCGCGTGGAGACGATCGTCCGGGCGGCCGTCGAGTCGTATCGCAACACGGGCTACAATGAGGTCGCACTGTTGTCGCTCTCGACCAGCGATTATCCGCATTTCGAGGAACTCGTGCGGCGGCTCCAAGCGACCTTCCGGCCCTTGGGCGTGAACGTCTCCGTGCCCAGCCTGCGGGTCAACGAACAGTGGCGGACCGTCGGCAATCTGCTTACGACCGATCGCCGCTCGGGTCTGACCCTGGCCCCGGAGGTCGCCCGCGACGACATGCGCCGGCAGGTCGGCAAGAAGATCAACAACGAAGACCTCTACGAGGGCTGCCGGAGGGCGTTCGAGAACGGCTTCTTGCGAGTGAAGCTGTATTTCATGTGCGGGCTGCCGGGCGAGCGCGAGACGGATCTTGACGGGATCATCGAAATGGCCGAGGCGATCTCGCGGCTGGGCAGGGAGGTTCGCGGCCGACCGGCCACGGTGGTGGTGGGCGTGTCGAACTTCGTGCCCAAGCCCCAGACCCCCTACCAGTTTAACGCCATGCAGCGCCGCGAGTACTTTGCACGGGCCCACGAGTATCTCCACCAGAAGAAGCGGCTGCGGAGCGTGCAGTTGAAGTGCCACGACGTGGAGAGCAGCCTGCTGGAAGGCGTGCTCTGCCGCGGCGGACGGCGGACCGGTGAGGCAATCGAACTGGCCTGGCGCCGCGGCGCACGCTTCGACGCCTGGCACGACCACTTCCGACCGGAGCTCTGGCGGGATGCCCTTTCAGAGGTCGGCATCGACGTCGAGCAGACGTTGCACCAGCCCTACCCGATCGACGCCCCTCTGCCCTGGGACCACATCTGCATCCACCAAGGCCGATCCTATCTGGAACGAGAGCAAGACAAGTCCGCGGCGCAACTGTCGCAAATGTGTTTCCGCCAATAAAGCCGCTTGCGGCCCAGCAATCAATCAGCATTCTGCATTCATCATTCATCATTCTGCATTCATCATTTCCGCCATGCCGCGTTATCACCTCCTGGCCATCGACATCGACGGAACCCTGGTCAATACCCGCGACCAGCTCACGCCGCCTACCCGAAAGGCCTTGGTCCGTGCCGGGAAAGCGGGGATTCACGTGGTGCTGGCCACCGGGCGGCGCTACAGCCGCACCCTGCACCTGGTCGAGCCGCTCCGGATCGACGTGCCCCTGGTGACCGCCAGCGGGGCCCTGGTCAAGGACCCGAAAAGCCACCGCACGCTCTACCGGGCGGAGTTCGGCGGCCAGGTGCTCGCCGATGCTTTGGCCACGGTCTGGGGCTGCGGCTACGATCCGGTGCTCTGCGCCGACACCTACGCCGAAGGATTTGACTTCTACCACGCCCGAGTCGACGTCCACGGCCCGGAACTGGCCGAGTACCTTCGGCTGAATGCCGGCTCTGGGCGGCTCTGGCCGGATCTGGTCGGCAACCCGCCGCCGGGTGTGTTTACGGGCTTTGCGATGGGCACCAGGGGCGAGATGCTGGAACTCCAGCGCGAGCTTC
>CAZUAM010000009.1:15986-28055 GCA_964618095.1 uncultured Planctomycetaceae bacterium
AGCGGCGGATGCCCAAAAAGCTCCGCACCCACGTGCTCCGCAGCCCGCGATACATCGGCTTCATGTGCGAGTTCTCCCCGGCCGGGGTGACCAAGTGGTCGGCCATCTGCCGGCTGGCTTCCCTGTGGGGGATCGACCAGGCCGCGATCTGCGCGGTCGGCGACGACGTCAACGACGTCCCCATGATCCGCGCCGCTGGCTTGGGCGTGGCCATGGGCAACGCCCGACCGGAGGTCAAGGCCGCCGCCGACCGCATCGCCCCGAGCCAAGACGAAGACGGCCTGGTCGAGGTGGTCGAGTGGCTGCTGGAATAGACGGCCGCGGCGCGTAGGACCCGCTATGCCAGGCGCTTTCGGCCTGGTATCATAGACAAGGGCGTTCCAACTCGTGGCCAAGCTCCAGCTTGGGGACGCACGTTCGGGAAGCTCTGCTTTCCAGGCGAACGCGGATCGTCGCGCCGGCGAAGCAGAGCTTCGAGGAAGATGGGTCCCCAAGCCGGAGCTTGGGAACCAGGTTTTGACTACATCTGCGCCGCGTCAGGTATGACAGCTTGAATGTGGCCGGGGGGCGCGGGTCCGGTTCAGTCATGAATGTCGATCATATTCTCAAGACGCTCAACGCCCATCAAGTAGCCTACCTGCTGATCGGCGGGATGAATTTCCTGGTGCGTCACGCCCCGCTACTCACGTACGACGTAGACGTTTGGATCGAGGATGCGCCTGAAAACCTTCGGCGCTGCGAGCGCGCGCTGGGCGAGCTTCAGGCCGAGTGGGGAGCCTCGGACGATGATTGGGGACCGGTCGCCGATAAGCCCGCCGGGTGGCTCCGCCAGCCGCTCTTCTGCTTGACCAGCCCCCACGGATCCATCGACGTCTTCCGGTCGGTCAAGGGTCTGGGCTCTTGGGCTGCAAGCCGAGCGAAGGCCTATGCGGGCGAGACGGCGGGCGGAGTCGCCTTTGTGGGCTTGTCGGACGCGGATATGCTGGAATCTCAGATGGCCCTGCCCGAGGGAGAGCGGAATCAGCAGCGCATCCGGGTGCTGAAGAAAGCACTGCGACAGGCCGAAGATGGACGAGATGAACCTTGACGATCTGAAACGCTCCGAAGAGCAGAAGCGCGAAGCCCATTGGGACCCCGCCGAGCGCTGGCGCGTCTTGCAGGCCACGATCACCTGGGCCGAATCCCAGGCCACGGTCCGGCGCAACACGCGGCAGCGGTGCCTTGAACTCCAAGCGGCCAAGCTGAAACAAGAAAATCCCTGACAGCTTTCTGCCGGTCGGCGTGGAACTCTAAGCGTTCAGTTGGCGCTCGCGCAGATCAAAGTTCCAATTCCCCCGCGCATCACGCTGGCCATCGAGCCGAAAAACGCGGCCCAAAACTGCCGAACTCTGAAAACCCTCTGAGTCAGGCTCCACGGCCTGATAACCGGCGTCGCCTCGGTCATGGATGAGAAAAATGAGCTGCTCCGAGCGGGCGTCGGCCAGCCAGAACTCGCGGACTCCCGCCTTGAAGTAGGCCTCGGGCAGCCGGCGGGTGTCTTTGACGACGGAGCGATCGCTGACGATTTCGACGACCAGATCCGGTGCCCCTTCCAGCTCGACGTAACGTCCCGGCTCACCGGTGGCAGCGGGGACCAGCCGAGCGCGGCCCGTCTCGAGCGTGTCCTTGGAGATGAACACGATGTCCGGCTCGACGGATAGATCGGCGTCGGGACAAGAAACGCGAGTTCTGTCGGTGACGAGATGGCCAAGGCGGGCATCCTTGACCTGCTGGCTGAGGACTCGAATCAACTCGACCTTCAACGTGCCGTGGCAGAAGAAATCCTCGGGCGACATATCGACTTCGATTCGTCCTGCAAGGAAATCGACCCTGCCCCGCTCCGGAAAACCGTCCGAGAGCGCCCAACGGCGGAACTCGGCCAACGACCGGAGATTCAGAGGAATCTCGACCTGCTCTTCAAATACCACGGTACTGGCCACAATAGCACCTCACGACTGGCCGACCCGCCGGGGTTCGAGCGGGTCACTGGATTCTACCCCCATTCTAACTGAGGTGTCCGGAAGGGACAAGCACCTCCTGTGGGGCGTCGGAGGTGGACCCAATCCCCGATATCATTTGATCGCCGCGCCCGGCTCGCAGTCGCGATCGGGCTTCAGCAGCACGATCTCCTCGCCGGCGGTGGCGGCCAGGAGCATGCCGCTGGATTCCTCGCCGCGGAGCACGGCCTCTTCGAGGTTGCTGAGCACGATGATCTGACGGCCGACCAGCTCTTCGGGTTGGTAATGGCCGCGGATGCCGGCCACGATCTGTTTTTGCCGGTCGCCCACGTCGATCTGCAACAAGAGCAGCTTGTCGGCGTTGGGATGTTCCCGGGCAGAAAGCACGGTGGCCACGCGGAGATCGAGCTTGGAGAAGTCGTCGTAGGAGATTTCGGTTTTCATGGTTGGGTGAGCGATTCGAGATTAGGGGTTGCAGTCGATGATTTAGCCGCCGGGCTTGCCCGGCGCGGCGGTCAGCTTGACATGGTATGACCACGATGCGGGGCTGTCAAAGGGGGGCCGGTTGGGACGGCCGGGTTGATGAAACGGAGCCGTTGGGATAACGTACAGATTCAGGAAACCCCGACCCTCAGGTACCCATCTCATGACTGTACGACGCCTCGCCGGCATCTGCCTGCTCTGTGTGCTGGCCGCCCCGGTGATCGCCCGGGCGGCCGAGGATGATTTGGCCAAGGCCCGGGCGCTGCTGCTGGGCGGCAAGTACGCCGAGGCGGCTGAAATCTACGGCCCGTTGGCCGAGAAGAAGGCCCCGGCCGCCGTGCTGGGCCTGGCCCGAGCCTTAAGCGCCGAAGGGAAGCTCGACGAGGCCCTCAAGAGGTTGACTGCCGCCGCCGGCGGACCCGCAAGCGGGTACCCCGCCGAGTTCCATGCCGAGCTGGCCCGGCTGGCCTTCGAGCGGGGGGACACCAAGGAGGCCAAGGCCCGGACCGACGAGGCGCTGCGGCTCGACGGCGACCAACTCCTGGCCCGCTGGATCTTCGCGGAGCTCAAGCGCACCGCCGGGCATCTGAAAGAGGCCGAAGAGGGCTACCGCTGGCTGATCGAGTTCTACAACGCGCACGACGTCGAGCGTGCCGAGTCACTCCGCTGGATCGGCCTGGGGGCCGCCCGGTATGCCCATTGGAACCGCCTGCACGGCCAATTCAGCTTCCTGGTCAACGACTTGTATCCCGAGGCGTTGAAGTTGGAGCCCGGCTACTGGCCGGCCCGTTACGAGGCCGGGACGTTGTTCCTGGAGAAATACAACCGGGCCGACGCCAGCGGGGAACTCCAGGCCGCCTTGGAACTGAACCCCAACGCAGCCGAGGTGCACGTCGCCCTGGCCCGGTTGGCCGTGGCGGAGCGGGAGATCGAGCAGGCGGAGGCGTCGATCAGCCGGGCGCTGGAGATCAACCCCCGTCTGCTGTCCGGCTGGTTGGCCAGCGCCGACCTGGCCTGGGCCAACTTCGACGTCGAGGAAGCCCTGCGGCTGCTGCGGGAAAAGGCCCTCCCGCTGAACCCCGTAAATGAGGAAACGTTGGGTCGGGTGGCCGCCTGCTACGTGCTGCTGGACGGTCTGCCCACGCCGGGCAAGACGAGCCGCTTCACCCGGCTGGTTGAGGAGGTAACAGGTCGGAACCAGCACGCCGGCGACTTCTTCTTCGCGCTGGCCGTCCCGCTGGCGGAGCGCCACAAGCACGCGGAGGCGTCGCGGTTCTTCCTGGAGGCGATCGAGGTCATGCCGCAGAAGGTGGGCCCCCGCTCGCACTTGGGGCTGCTTCAGATGCGGGCCGGCCAGGAGGCCGCTGCCCGCAGGCTGCTCAAGCAGGCCTTTGAGGTCGATCCGTTCAATCTCCGCGTGAGCAACACCCTGCAGGTGCTCGAGGTGCTGGACTCGATGGAGACTCTGCGGACGGATCACGTTACGATCAAGTACGACGGCCAGCGCGACAAGCTGCTGGCCCGCTACGCCGCCGAGCACCTGGAGGCGATCTATCCGGAGTTGTGCAGGCAGTTCGGCTACCAGCCGCCCGGCAGGGCGCTGTTTGAGATCTTCAACACGGCGCAGGGGGCCAGCGGGCGGCATTGGCTGAGCACGCGAATGATCGGCCTGCCCTACGTGGGCCCCGTCGCCGCCAGCACCGGACGGATGGTGGCGATGTCCTCGCCCTACGACGCCCAGGCACCCAAGCGGCTCAACTGGGCCCGGGTGCTCAAACATGAGCTGGTCCACGTGATCACCTTGCAGCAGACCAATTTCAACATCCCCCATTGGTACACCGAGGGCCTGGCCGTCTACAGCGAAGGCCGCCCGCGGCCGCAGCGCTGGAACGAACTGCTGTTGCAGCGGGTCCCCGCGGGGCGGCTGTTCAACCTGCAAACGATCAACTTCGGCTTCACCCGCCCCGATTCCGGCAGCGACAACCAGATGGCCTACTGCCAGGCAGAGCTGTACGTCCAGTACATGCTCTCCCGCTGGGGGTCCGGCCGGCAGCGGAGGTTCCTGGCGGCCTATACGGACGGCCTGTCTACCGAGGAGGCGATCCGGCAGGCGTTTGGCGTCTCGCGGGAGAAGTACGAAGAAGGCTACGTCGGGTACTTGAAGCAGGTCGTCGGCGAGATGTCGGCGTTGAAGTATCCCTCCCAGGCAAGCTTGGCGAAGTTACTCGAGGCCCACCGTGACGATCCGGAGGACGCCGACGGGGCCGCCGAATTGGCCTATGCCTATCTGCGTCGCCGGGCAGACAAGGAGGCGCTCGAGCTGGCCGAGGGTGTGCGAAAGAGACAGCCCAAGCACCAGTTGGCCGGCTACGTTCTGGCCCGGCTGTGGCTGAAGGCCGGCAAGACCCAGGAGGCGGTCGGGTTGTTGGAGGGTTGCCTGGATCAAGAGTCGCCCCAGCCGGGCGGACTCTACCTGCTGGCCGGATTGAAGCTGAAGGCCCAGCAGTACGACGATGCGGCCCGGCTCTACGCCCTGGGCGAGCGGCTGGACGGGGTCAACCTGAAGTGGACCCGGGCACTGGGGCGAGTGTATGAGCTGTCCGAGAACCCGCAGAAGCTGGCCGAGGTGCTCGCCCGACTGGCCCGCGCCGACGTCGACGACCTAACGGCCCGCAAGAGGCTGGCCCAACTGGCCCTCGAACGCCAGGACCACGCCGCGGCCACCGATTGGGCGAACCAGGCACTTCAAATCGACGTAATGGACGCGGAGCTTCACGGCCTGTTTGCCGAAGCGCTGGTCGGCTGTCATAATCACTGGAAGGCGATCGAGGAGTTCGAGATCGCCATCCGCCTGGAACCGACCGAGCTGGATCGGCGGTTCGCCCTGGCCAAGGCCCATATCCAGGCCAAGCAGCCGGCCAAGGCCCGTCGAGTGCTCAAAGCCCTTTTGGAACGGGATCCGAAGTACCCGGAGGCCGGAGCCCTGTTGAAAAGCCTCGAGGAGACCGACCAGCCGTGAGCCCCACCGATACATCCGATCCGGACCTGCCGCGGCGAGACAGCCGGCGGCCTGCCGTCACGTTGGCCGATTTCCAGCAACTGATCCGCCAGATGTACCTGGAGAAGGACGTCGCCCGGGGCGTGGACGGGACCTTCATGTGGCTGATCGAGGAGATCGGCGAGTTGGCCGCCGCCCTACGGGAAGGAACCCGCCAGCAGCGCGCCGAGGAGTTTGCCGACGTGCTGGCCTGGCTGACCACCATCGCCAACGTGGCGGGTGTGGATCTGACCGAAGCGGTCGTCAACAAATACGGTTCCGGCTGCCCGGGATGCGGGCGGTTCGTTTGCACATGTCCGGATGCGGGGAAACCATGACCCGGCGTACTGCTTGGCTGGTGCTTGTGGGCCTGGTCGTAACGCCGGCCGCTGCCGACGTGGTTGAAGGAGCGGCACCGGAAGAGAGTCCTCTCGGCGTGCGAGTGGGATTCGACGGGTACTACAAGGTGGGCGTCTGGACGCCGGTGGAAGTGACGTTCCGCGGCCGGGGGCGGCACCCGACGGACAAGGTCGTGGTGACCGTGCCGGACGGCGACGGCGTTCCCAGCCGCGTGAGGGCCCCCTTTGCGGGCGATAATACGTCGGTCACCCTGTATGCCCGCTTCGGCCGGGTCGAGAGCGAGCTGGCCGTCGAAATCGAACGAGAAGGCAAGGTGATCGCCAAGAGGGTGTTCCAAACCAGGGCGGCGCTGAGCGGTGATGGCGTGGCCGATTCTCGTCCGGGAGCCGTCGCCGCCACCCGGCAGATGATCGTCAGCGTTGCGGCCGGTCCGCTGGGCGTGGAAGGGGCGATTGGATTGCAGCGGCAAGCGGGCGGCCAACAGACGGTCGCCGTTCGGCTGGAGGACGCCGGCCAACTGCCCGGAGACCCAAACGGCTACGAGGGGGTGGACACGCTGGTGCTTTCCACCAGCCGGCCGGCAATCTATAAGGGCCTGGTATCGGGATCCCCTCAGATCGAGGCGTTGGAGGAGTGGGTGCAGATGGGCGGGAAGCTGATCCTGTGCGTCGGATCGCAGGCGGAAGAGTTCCGGGGCAGTGAGGCCCTGCTGGCCCCGCTGTCCCGGTTTGTGCCCGGCCGCTTGGAAACGACAGGGGTGAACGGAAAGGAAAAGGTAAGGATCTTCTCATTGCGTCAGACGGGCGCCCTGGAGACCTACTGCGACAGCCTGGTCCCGATCCCGTCGCAGGATGCCGGCGACGAGGCCGAGGTCCCGAAGCTGACTGACGTCCACGTGGACGGGATGATCGAGGCCCGGGAGGCCGACCTTCCCTTGGTGGTCCGCACGCCGCGGGGCTTCGGCCAGATCGTCTTCTTCGCGGGCGACCTGGACCGGGAACCGCTCAGCCGGTGGGGGGATCGTTCGCGGCTGGTCAACGGGCTGCTGGGGCTGCCCGCGGCCGAAACCGAGGAGCCGGACGATCGCGACCAGCGATTTGACGACCTGGCCGGACAGTTGCGAAGCGCCCTGGACCAGTTTGCCGAGGTGCGTGTGGTGCCGTTCTGGGTGGTGGTGGTGCTGATCGTGGTATACATCCTGCTGATCGGGCCGGGCGACTACTTCTTTCTCCGTAAGGTCGCCCGCCGGATGGAGTGGACCTGGCTGACCTTCCCCCTGATCGCGCTTGTCTTCTGTATCGGGGCCTACGTGGCGGCCCATCGGCTCAAGGGCGATCGCGTCCGGATCAACCAGGTGGACCTCGTCGACGTGGACGTCGACCCGCAGGCGCAGTCGAGTCTGGTGCGGGGAACCAGTTGGATGAATATCTTCAGCCCGCGGGCAAAGTCCTTCAACCTCTCGCTGCGACCGAAGTTGCCCGACGGAACGGTCCCCCGCGACGCCAAGGCGACCCTCACGTGGCTGGGATTGCCGGGCGAGGCCTTGGGAGGGATGAACCCCCGGACTTCCAATCCCGTGCTCTGGACCGAGGGGTACGATTTCTCGCCCGAGTTGGACGCGATGGAGAACGTGCCCATCCCGATCTGGTCGACCAAGAGCCTCACCGCCCGCTGGACCGCCCAAACCAGGGCCTGCCCGAGAGCCGAGCTGGTCGAGGAAGGCCGGTTTCCGGTGGGCACGATCACCAACACGCTCAGTTTTCCGCTCTCCAAGTGCTTTTTGGTCTACGGCCGCTACGCATACACTCTAAAGACTCGCGACAATCAGGATGATCCGGGCCGATTGGGGACCCTCCAGCCGGGAGAGTCCACCGCAGTCGACGCCTGGACCTGGCGAAGCGAGCTGAAGACCCTGCTTACCGGACGGAAACAGATCCAGGGCCGCCTGGGCTCCACGGCGTACGATCAATCGGGCGTCGAGCTGCCCTCCATCCTCCAGGCGATGATGTTCTTCGAGGCGGCCGGCGGCCGGCCGTATACCGGGCTTGGCAACGGCTACCAGGATTTCGTTGATCTTACGCACCTGTTGAATACCAACCGCGCGATCCTCATTGCCCAGGGACCGAGCGGTCGCGGCCAGCCAGGTCACGGTGCCGACCTGCTCTCGAAGGACCGCAACGACCAGCCGATCACCGCCGAGGTGGACAAGCACGTGACCATCTACCGGTTTGTGTTTCCAGTCAGAACGGGGCCCCCCGAATAGCCGCTCGCGGCCCGGCAGAACCATGATCCAGACCGAAGACCTCACGAAAGTCTACGGCAAGCTGCACGCCATCAGCAACCTCACCCTGAAGCTGGACGAGGGCGACCTGTTCGGCTACATCGGCCCCAACGGCTCCGGCAAGACCACCACGATGCGGATCCTGGCCACCCTGCTCCAGCCCACCTGGGGCGAGGCCACCGTCTGCGGACACTCGATCTATACCCATCCGAAGGAGATCCGACGGCTGATCGGATACATGCCCGACTTCTTCGGCGTCTACGACGACATGAAGGTCATCGAGTACCTGGAGTTCTTCGCCGCCACCTATCGAATCAAGGGACCCAAGCGCCGCCAGGTCTGCAACGAGATGCTCGAGCTGGTCGACCTGGGCTACAAACGCGACGCCTTCGTGACCAGCCTCTCCCGCGGCATGACCCAGCGGCTGGGCCTGGCTCGCGTCTTGCTCCACGACCCGCAGGTGCTCCTGTTGGACGAGCCGGCCAGCGGCCTGGACCCCCGGGCGAGGATCGAGATCCGGGGGTTGCTCAAGGAGCTCCGCAAGACGGGCAAGACGATCATGGTCTCCAGCCACATCCTGCCCGAGCTGGCCGACATCTGCAACAAGGTGGGTATTCTCGAAACCGGCGTGCTGAAGGTCTGCGCAAACGTCTCCGACATAATGAAGCAGGTCCGCCAGCGGACGCTCTTGAACATCGCCGTGGTCGGCGAGCTGGACGCCGCCGCTAAACTTCTGGAAGGACACCACCTGGTCGAGAGCGTCGAGATCCGCGACGGCCGGCTCCTTACCACCCTGGCCGAAGGCGTCGAGGACTACAGCGATCTGCCCACGCTGCTGATCGAAGCCGGCCACAAGCTGACGCTGTTCAAGGAAGAGGAGATCAACCTGGAGACGGCCTTCATGGCGTTGACCAAGGGCATTACAGCGTAGCCGCTTGCGGCTTAGCAGTCGCAGACGCCACGACTCACCAGAAGACGCCAATCATGATCCAAGACTCGATGGCCGTTCTGGCGGTCCTGCTGGGGGTGCTTCCGCGCTGTTTACGATTGAACAACACCCGGTCGGCAAACGGATCTTCAGGGCGGTTCCGCTGCTGGTCGGCGCAGTCTGGATGCCCTTTCACGCGGTAGTCCTGCTGCTTCTGCGACGCCTCCTAAGAGCCCCCATCTTCTACATGGCCGTGGGCTCGCAGGCCAACGTGGGCGGGGCCGCCTCGGCGCCGATCGTGGCCAACGCCTTCCATCTTGCCTTGACCCCGGTGGGCGTGCTGCTGGCGGTCGCCGGCTACGTGCTGGGCACCGCCGCCGGCCTGCTCTGCGCCACGTTGCTGCAATGGGCTGCCCGGATTTCCTGAACGGCCCCGCCCCAGGTAGTCCAGGGCGTGCCCTGACGATCCCGAAACCTCGGGCAAAAAAAGAAAACGGGGACATTTCACTTCTCATTCCGACTTGGCCGGGGCCGGAGCCGTGGCGTCAGCCCCCGAATCGTGAACAGCCAGGTCGCCGCCTGCCCGGCGGATTGCTGGCATCCCGCCCCAACTGGCTACCCGCCCGCGCCCTATGCAAGTCATTTCTCGCAGTTTCTGCCGGTAATTCTCCCCACGCGCGGGGCAAACTATTGCAATCGCCCCCGGGGGCGGCTAAACTTTTGGTAGCTGTGATCGGTCCCTCGGGGCCGGGATTTCGACCCGTTCAACCTTCTGGAGGACACGTACAATGAACGCCCACCTGACTCGACTCGCATTGTTTCTCGCGGTCGCCCTGGCAGTGGCCTTGCCGGCAACTGCGCTCGCCGCCGAACAGCAGCCGGCACCCCAAACCGAAGAAGGCTTCGTGACCCTCTTCGACGGCAAGACGCTCGACGGCTGGGACGGCGATCCCCGGCTGTGGTCCGTCGTCGACGGCGCGATCCGCGGTCAGACCACCAAAGAGAATCCCGCCCGCGGCAACACCTTCTGCGTGTGGCGGGACGGAAAGCTCAAAAACTTCGTGCTCAAACTCAAGTTCCGCATCGAAAACGGCAACTCCGGCGTGCAGTACCGCAGTCAGGAGTCGCCCAAGTGGCGCGTCGGCGGTTACCAGGCCGAGGTCGAAAACAACCCCGGCAAGGTCGGGTTCCTCTACCACGAACGCGGCCGCGGCTGGATGGTCAACGTGGGAGATTTCATGGTCGTCGAGCGTGACCAGAGCGACAAAGTGCTCAAGAACGTGGTCGGCAAAGTCTCCGACGTCGAGGCGCTGAAGAAGGCCGAATACTACAAGATGAAGGGCTGGAACGAGTACACCATCGTCGCCCGAGGCAACCACCTGATCCACTACCTGAACGGCTACCCGATGATCGAGATGATCGACAACGACCCGAAGGGACGTGCCCTGGAGGGAATCCTGGCGCTGCAAATCCACGCCGGCCCGCCCATGGTCGTGGAGTTCAAGGACATTCGCGTCAAGCACCTCAAGGCCAACTACGGTGAAGCGGTCCGGCTGTTCGACGGCGAGAACCTCGACGGCTGGGCCCCTTCCAGCGATGCACAGAAAGACGCCTGGAGCGTCAACGACGGCGTGCTGTCTTGCAGCGGCAGGCCCGCCGGCTATCTCCGCACCAAGGCCGACTACACCAGCTACGTCCTGCGGCTCCAGCTTCGCCACCTCAAGCGGGGCAACGGCGGGGTGCTCCTGCGGATGGTCGGCGAGGACAAGGTCTGGCCGCGGTCGATCGAGGCCCAGGGTGCTTCGGGCTCGATCGGCGATATCCTCACGATTGATCAGTTCCCCTTGAAAGCCCCTCCCGAGCGGACCCGCGGCCGCTACACCGCCAAGGCCCACCCGTCCAACGAGAAACCGCTCGGCCAGTGGAACGAGTACGAGCTCACCCTCGACGGGGGCGACCTGGAGTTGAAGGTCAACGAGCTGGTCCAGAACACGGCCACCGACTGCCTGGAAACGCCCGGCAAGATATGCCTCCAGTCGGAAGGCACGCTCATGGAGTTCCGCAACATCGTGCTGATCCCGATCGTCAAGGGGGAATAGATCGGCCGCGATTGCCGGGAGCTGTGCAAAGGTACTTGACCGCTCATTCTTGACCGGTTAAGGTGGAGAATAGGGTTGAGGTTGGCACTTCGGAGGCAAGAAAGATGCGCACGGTCCACGCAGTTTACGAAAACGGGGTGTTTCGCCCAACGGTGCCCGTGGGACTACCCGACCGTTGCGAAGTGGAGTTTGAACCACGGCTGATTGACGGAAGCGCCGGGCAGTCAGGTCTTGACGACGTGTTTGCCGTGTTGTCCGAACGCTATGCGTCCGGTGAGAGCGACGTATCCGCCAGGCACGACGAGCACCAGCCATGACCCCGGTGTTTCTCGACACGGTCGGGCTACTGGCGTTATGGGACGCCAGCGATCAGTGGCATGACGCGGCCGAGGAGGCATTCTCCAAGCTGGACCAGAAGAAATCCTCGCTCTTGACGACCACCTTTGTGCTGCTGGAGTGCGGGAACGCAGCCGCAAGGCGCCCTTATCGCTTCGCGGTGGGGCGTCTGCGCGAGCGGATGGAGTCAACCGGCACGTTGGTCGTCCCAACCGAAGACGACTGGCGGCGAGCATGGGAAGCGTATCAAGCCGGAGAAGTTGGCGACGCCGGCATAGTAGACTATGTATCCTTTGAAGTCATGCAACGTCTTGAAATCAGCCAGGCTTTCACCAACGATCACCATTTCCGCGTAGCCGGTCTTCAGCCCCTGTTCTGAACCACGTATGGCACTGGTGCGCGGCAGGGCTGGTCCTACCTCTGCAAGGATTGGAACTCCCGGATCTCAGCAATTCGCTCACCAAGGAACGTACATTCGGGCTCCACGTTTAGGCCGAAGTTCCACTTGTCTCTTGTTCGCAAGTTGTTTGCACGCCGCGACTTAGGGT